>JBBKWD010000277.1:0-7249 GCA_037968775.1 Bdellovibrio sp. | reverse complement strand
GAACCAAAGAAGGCCAGATCAATGATGGCAAAAGCTCCGAACAATGCAATCGCCTGCCAGCGACCCCAATTCCATTTTTGGCGAGCGACTTCGTAAGCAAGAATCGTTGTGATCACCATAGTCGCCGTAACCGCAATTCCGTAGGCCGCAGCTAGATTACTGGAGTTTTTGAAGGTTAAGACCAACCAAACCACCCCTAGGAAAAGAGCCCAGTTCACGGCCGGCACATAGATCTGCCCAATTTCCTGGCTAGAAGTATGAACAATAGAAATACGAGGGCAAAAGCCCAGCTGAATCGCCTGACGAGTAATAGAGAAAATCCCCGATATCAAAGCTTGCGAGGCAATCGTGGCGGATAGTGCGGCTAAGATAACCAAAGGCAATGTCGCCCATTGAGGTGCGAGCAAGTAAAACGGATTCGCCGATGCTTCTGGATTACTCAGAATAAGAGCCCCTTGGCCCATGTAATTTAAAACCAGCGCTGGCAAAGCTACAAGAAACCAAGCCAAGCGAATCGGTCGTTTACCGAAGTGCCCCATATCTGCGTAGAGGGCTTCCCCTCCCGTAACAACGAGAAAAACAGATCCAAGCACGATGAAGCCATGATAGCCATTATGAATTAAAAACATCAGGGCATGGTGAGGCAAGAGAGCGGCAAAAATATGGGGGTTCTCGTAAATCCCATGAACTCCCAACACAGCTAAAGTTGTGAACCAAATAAGTAAAACCGGACCGAAGATAACGCCGATCCGAGCGGTTCCGTATTTTTGCATCAAGAAAAGGGCATTGATAATAAATATTGTGAACGGAATAATATACGGTTCTAACGAAGGTGCTGCAATACTCAGACCCTCCATAGCTGACAAGACCGAAATCGCCGGCGTGATCACCCCGTCTCCATAGAGCAAAGCCGCACCCGTCAATCCGATGGTTGTCATTATCCAACGTCGTCGAGTCACATCCTTTGAGTGTTGACTGCGAACCGCCAAAGCCATCAAGGAGAGAATTCCACCTTCGCCTTTGTTATCCGCCCGCATAACAAAAGCCATGTACTTGATACAGATAACAATTATCATGGTCCAAAAAATCAGCGACAGAACGCCGAAAACATTTTCGGGACTCGGCACCAAACCATGCTCGCCGAAACACTCACGCATGGCATAGAGAGGGCTCGTTCCAATGTCCCCAAAAACAATCCCCAGCGCTGAAAGAGATAACATTAAGACGTTAGTATTCTTACGCGTATCGACTGCAGTTTCGATAAATCAGACCCCTCAAATTCTTGTAGACGAGACTTTAGTTTAAGCAATTGACGAGTGCTTGTCAGCCCTTTGGACTCACTTATGACGCGGAACCTCCTATTACAGGAAGTTAAATTGCCAAGTTTTTAGGCTTTCTGGGAGAATTAAAAATGGAGGATCGAAATTTATGCTGCAATCAACATGGGTGAAATCAAAATGGCTCTTAGCAGCTGTGATTTTACTGGGACTGTTTTATTTCGAAGGACGTCTTTTTGAACGCCCCTCGAAGAAACAACCTACTTCTTACTCGAGATAACAGAGTTCGCATCTAGCTTACAGCCCTCAAGTGCCTTCGTAAACTTTTGAAAGCCTTGAGCTTGCTTTAAAAGAAGCTTTTGGATGGCCTCGTCCCCTGGTTCCCCTTGCGCATTCATGATCTTAAAGACATTCATAATAAACACTCGCTCTGGGAAGACGAAGGCATTTCTATAACCAAAAACTTGTTGAAGATGCTCAATCGGCCTTAAGCCCCCAAACAAGCCCCCAAGACCAACAAAACAAACAGGGCGGTATTCAAAGGACTCCGGAAACTTCATGTGATCGATGAAGTACTTTAAAATTCCGGGCATAGAACCATTGTACTCAGGACAGACGACTACAAGACCCTCGCTCGCAAGAATTTTGTCCAAGTAAGGCTTGAGGTTTTCACTTTGCTTCCCATAATGTAAACCCGAGGCGTGTAAATGCTCTTTCACATCGTGCAAATCGATAATTTCGACAACTTCTCCAAGACCTTTGTAAAGGGACTGAATGTATTTAGATACTTTCAAGGAATTCGAATCAGGGCGATCAGTGCCCGCAATAATATATTTCATAAAACAATTCTCCTAGACAAGTTATACACCTACCGCTGTAATAAACTCAACAGTCAACAACAGGAGCCCACCGTGAATCCAAAAATCTGGTTCGTACTTATTGATGGACAAGTCACGGGACCCTTTGATCAAAATGAGGTCACCCAAAAATCCCAGGAACTGCCCGATCTACAAATCTGGGGGCGGGGTCAAGGTGAATGGGTTCCTCTGCAAAAGTGGAAGCAATCGCTAAAGGAGCTTCCACAAATTTCTGAACAAGATACTCAAAATCAAGAAATGTGGAAAGTTCGCCTCAACGGCCACGAAAAATCAGCTGCCAATTACGCCAGCATGATTCAGTTCTTGAGAACCGTGAAAGAATTCGGCAACGTGGATGTCTCTGTTGAACCACACACAAATTGGAAGGATCTTTATTCCGTCCCCCAAATAGTGGAAGATTTGGGCATCAGTCGCCGGTCTCATCCACGAGTTCCCATCGTTGGTTCCTTAGCCATCGAACGCGAAGGCGGAGAAAGTGCGACCTATCGCGTGATCTCAATCAGTGAAGGGGGCTTGGGTATTAACGATTCGCAGAATATGCAAATTGGCCAAACTTTTAAGGGCACTTTGACGAGCCCCAACCTCTATGTGAGCATCGATATGGCCTGTGAGGTCGTCTACGTGGGCAACGATGGTTATGCAGGTATTCGCTTTGTAGGACTGCCTGCAGAATTTAAAACTTCTATCGTCGAGTACGTGAATAAATTTACAACGGGCTGAGGTTTTATGAAACATATCCAAAAGATTGCATTGATACCGCTCTTTTGGATACTCGCTTCGCAGGCACAAGCTAAAAATGAATGGGCTTTGCATATCGACACGAGCCTTAGCTTTCTTTATTTCCCAGAAGAAAACGGCGCAAATACCAACACCTCTTTGACCAAACTAGAACTCGATCCGTCCTTTTTATTCAAAACCGACGCCTGGCGCTTGTTTATCAAACCCACTTTTATCGCCAATCCCGACAACAAATCTAGCGAAGAACAATTTTATTCAGACCCAACAGAGGCTTACGTTAAATATCGTGGTGATAGTTTAGAGATTCGATTGGGATATATGATTTCCACTTGGGGTGTCACCGACGGCTACAACCCGTTAGATATCGTGAACTCAAAACAATACTACGACCCCTTACACAGCCGTAAACTCGGCGCGGCTAGCTTGTCCTTGTCTCAAGTCACAGATTGGTTTGATTGGGATCTGCACTATATCCCCCAAAATCGAGGCGCCACTTTGCCGGGAGAAAATAGCCGCTGGTTACCACGGGAAGTTTATGTTCCACTTGATCCTGATAATAATTTAGTTCTCTTATTACCTGACGAACTGCTTTACCACTATAAAGACAGGCAAAACTTAGACAAGGCCCTCGATAATAATCTGGCATTGCGAATTCAAAAACACTTTGCAAAGATCGATTTAGGTTTTTATGGATACTCGGGTGTAGCGGCCTTTCCTCTTGTGCAACCCATAGTTACCGGCAACATCGTGGCCGTTTCCCCCAAAACTGTGATTCAAGTAGATCCCGATGTGACCCTTGAGTCAAAGAATTACCGGACCCAGCAAGCTGGTTTTTCGTTCGTCAGCTCCCAGATGGACTTTTTATTTAAATATGCCACTAGCTATCTTCAAAGTGTGGGCGACGATCAGCTTTTACCTGGATGGACTCATGAAAGTGTTTTGGGGTTAGAAAAAACGTTTTCCTTTAACGATGGATTTCTTATCGCAATTTTACAATATGCCTTTCTAAACTCAGAAAAACAAAATGACTCCAATATCGCACTCTCTGAAGTTTTTCGCAATACCTGGATGATCGGGGGAAAGATGACGTGGAAAGAAATTTGGAATTTTTCTTTAACCGGACTTTATGACAACAATCATGGCAGCAATTATGGAGAGCTCACTTTTGGACGCCGCTTTGCAGATCGTTGGGTGCTTAGCTTTACAACAACCACAATTGCAGGAAAGGACCTTGCTCCACTGGGTGTTTACAACAAAAACGACAGCTATTCGGCAAGCCTTTCGGCTTCCTTTTAGCTACTTCAAAAAGAGATTTAACTCAGAGCGAGCATCAATGGCAGCCCGATCTATTTGTAAATATAATCCTTCAGACAAAGGAATATTCGGCAGTTGGACACTCAGTGTTTTTCCCCATAAAGCATCCACAACCTTATTGCGAATAGTGTTGGCTGAAAACCGAGTCGATGGCGAGTATTTTTTCCGGTATTCAGAATTCCACTTATAGCCCAACGAAATTGAAGGATTCGGCAGCTTTGCTTTGAGTACGCCTTTTGATACTCCTATTTGCATTCGCGAACTCACTGGAATGGTAAAATCCATGAAAGGTACATAGGCCGTACTTCGTGGCGCCCACATTTTTGCCAGCAATGTGGATTGAATGCGATAATCTAATCCGACACCTTCAATCACGAGATCAGTGTTGGAGCTTAAATCAAACCAAAACCTAGAGGACTTAGAATATCGACGTAACTCTGGCCAAATAAAGAACTGGATAAAACGAGAATTCATAACACTTGAAAATCCGGGAATTTTACTAGATGAAATTCGCTCTATCCAACTCTTTCCCGTAAACGACAACCTTGCGACCTCTTTAATGAAGTCTTTGGGCAAGCGAACCTGGGCCTGTGTGAGATTTGGTTCTTCATTCAAAAGACTTTCCAAAAGAATCAGTTGCTTTGTCTTAGCCGAAGCAGAATCTGCCGCCACCTTTTGAAATTCTAGTCGGAGCTTGCCTTGCGCCCATATTCCGTTTGCAGAGTCATCTCGAGAACTCAAAATCTCCATAGAAGCCTTGATGTCGGGACGACTGGACACCAATTCACGCACGCCAGACAAGTCTACTCTGAAATTTGCTAGCTGACTTTCTAAGGCAGCCAGAATCACCGCATGTTGGGGTGATACAAACTTTTCCGCATCTTGCGCCACAAGCTCCACTTGTTGCCTAATCAGATCATCAAAGCCCTTGGCGCCTGAACATTTGAATTCATCAGCCTCCCAGGAGTTATCCCTCCACCCAAATGTAAATCCCTTTACGGCAGCCCCAAGGCTCGCAGAACCGATTTTGGAAACTAGCGTCACTGTAAAGTGTCCGCTGTCTTTTTTTAGATGAAGTTGAATATTGTCACATTGAGCTTGGATTCGAAAACGTCCAATTATGCCCCCGATTTCTTTCTCCACCACATGATCGATCGATACAGAAGCAATTCTCATTACTGCATCTAAGCCTTTGGACTGCAGATGTAATTCCGACTGACTCTCTGAGCTTGAGTCTGAGATCAGGTGGGGCTGCTCTAGGCGCGTGTATATCTCTAAGTCCAGTCCTTTGAGCTCAACTGGAATCTCTTGGGTTGTCATCCGTTGATCAGGAAGTTGCCACTTAGAATGAAATTCTTCGGATTCAAGCGTCTTCCACTTTTCTGAAATCAATTTCTGTTGAAACTGTCTAGGTATTAACAATTCAAACTCAGACTCTAGAAGTGCTGAAGAAAATGCTGTAGAACTTATTAAGAGCGCTGTCGCAAGGACCGATAACGCTTTTGAATTCAGGCCTCGAATATTCATCTTGTTTGTCATCATGCTCTTAAACTACGGCGTAACGAAATAAATCTAAAGATTCTTTTTGCGAAAGCATCGAAAGAAGACAAAGGACCTAGGATGTTCAAGATTAACGTCAAAAGTATTTCCATTTTTTCTCTGATACTTTTTATTTCTCTTTCATTCTTGAGTTTGTTTCTGATTCCTGGATTACAGACCCACTATAGTCTTCGTCAATTTTTACCTGTGGATAATCAGCTTTTACAGCGTGATGAAAAAGTTCGCCAACTTTTTCAGATTTCTGAAGCCCAGCCTTTTATTGTGACAGCAAAGATCCCAAACAATGAAACCTGGTTTAATAAAAAACGTATCACGGACCTCCAGCACCTCACTGAAGTTGTCGGCAACTTTCCTGGTGTTATCAATTCTACAAGCATTGCCACTGTTCAAGGAGCTGTGAGCTCAAAAGAAGGACTGAATATCGGACCTCTCTTGCAAAGCTTACCCATAGCTAGGTGGGAGCAAGAGGTGATAAGCAATCCTCTGCTCAGTCCGTCGCTTATCTCTCGAGATCTGAAAACTGTTTCTTTGATGGCCAATATAAAGTCCCTTCCGACTCATGAGCTTCAAGCCCTTCGCGAAAATCTGGAAGTCACCGCTAAGGCGACTTTGCCATTTGCACATATTGAAATCGGCGGCACTCCAGCCGTACAAACGGATGTGGGTCATCTTTTAAAAACAGAAGTCAGAAATTTTGTACTCTTGGGTTTTTTGGCCTGTTTTGTTGTCTTGGCTTTAGTGTTTTCCAATTGGTCTCCGTTGTTGATTGCCTTTATAATTATTCTTTGTGCAAATCTTATCGTCTTGGCCGTTTTTGCGGTCGCAGGTTATCCTTTCTCGGTTCTATCTAGCACCATTCCGATTCTTACGACTGTTGACTCCGTCTCTTTGATTATTCATACGCTCTTAAGATTTGCTGAAGAAAGAAAAGCCGCTCCGCTGGCCAATCAGGCAGACCTGGTTGTTTCCAGTTTGCGCAAAATGTTGCGCCCGAATATGATTGCCTCCATTACGACCCTTATTGGCTTTTTAAGCTTGCTTTCCGTGAAGGTGCCCTTGATTCGCGATTATGGATTGACTGCCGCGATGGCAATTGCCATTGGGTGGATCGTCACCACAGGCATGATGCTGCCATTGATGTATTTTCTAAAAGAGCCAAAAGCTCGGAGTTGGGCTTGGTCTAAAGCGCGCTGGGGCCTTTATCTATTTCGCCGGGCAGGGGTTTGGGCCGTTCTTATCATAGTTGTTTCTTTAGGCTTAGCGGTAAAAGGACAACGCTTGTCTTGGTCTGCCAAGCTCTTTGATGACCTGCCCACAAATCACCAAGTGCGTCTTTCTACCGAAGCCATTGATCGCGATCTCGGCGGCATGATTCCAGTTGATATTGCAATCAAAGGCAAAGAAGACCAGTGGAGCTCCCCACACGAGCTGGAACGACTGAATATCTTAATTGAGGATTTACGGAAAATCCCCGGCGTTGGC
>JBBKWD010000276.1:0-6261 GCA_037968775.1 Bdellovibrio sp. | reverse complement strand
ATTCCTAGATGCAGATGACTTCAGAAAAGAAGCCCTGAAAAGACTTTTGATCATTCTTATTGGTCCTGTCGGTCTTTACTTTTATCAGATGCAAAACATTCCCGCCAAGCAGGTGGAGCTAGGCTCTAAGAATCAAGTTCTTCAGGAGCTGATTTCCTATAACGAAAAGGCCGCGGCCTCAGTTGCAGAGATTAAAAAGTTTAAAGAGGACGAGGCGTTGATCGAATCAAGAATTGCCGCACTCGAGAAAATCTCTAAAGATCGCATGCGGGAAATTAGGGTTTTGGATTTGATTCAACAATTGATTCCTGAAAAAGCGTGGCTTACGCGGGTTCAAATTAATCCCGAGAAAATGACTATCGTCGGTTATGGAATGAGTGACTTTGAAGTGTCGGGCTTTCTGGAGTCCCTCACGAAAAGTGTACTTTTGATGGATGTTAATTTGGTGAGCTCCAGCGAAGCTATCCTGGACGGCTTAAATCTTAAAAAGTTTGAGATTAGCTGTGCATTGGAGCGACCATGAATAAATTTTTTGAAACACTTTCAAGTTATTCGTTTGGCAAAGTTGGAGTGATCGCCTTGGTCGCTGCGGGCCTCTATTGGTATATGCTATATGACGATGGATCCGCGATAGATGCGCAAATTTCTGCTGTTTCTCAGCAGCTTAGAGAGCAAGAGAGTAAAAAAGCCGACACAGACAATACTCTTAAGCAAGTGCGTGAAATGCAGGAGAAAGTCGGTCAATTGACAGCCAAATATCAAGAGATTTCACGACGCCTGCCGACGGATTTATATTCGATCGATATTAACAAGGCGATCGATAGCTTTGCAAAAGCTTCAGGCGTGAGCATTAAACTCAAAAGGCCCGGCGATAATATCAAAAAAGAAGTTGTTGAAGAAGTGCCAGTGGATGTCTCTGTCGAGGGCACCTTTGCTCAGATATCTCAGTTTGTTTATGTGGTCACATCTGCCGAAAAAATGACTCGTGTTAAGAATGTTGTGATCAGTGAAAGTGCCGATGGCGCCAAAAGGCTAAAACTCGATGCGCAAGTGGTCGGATTTAAGCTGGCACCTGAAGCTCAGAAATCGGAGCAGCAGCCGTGAAGTCAGTAAGATGGATTGTATCTTACATTTTTGTCGCCGTGATTGGATTGTGGATGGCCTTCGCTGTCAGCATGAAGTTCATTGCGCCAGCACATTCGCAAGGCGCGCCCGATAGTGGTGAATTACCAGCTGAATTTATGCAGGAAGTGGACGCCACTCAAGTTCCACCACCACCAGCTTCTGAAGTCCCTCCACCTCCCACAAATCAAATGCCAGCATCAAACATGCCTGTGGAAAATCAGGTGCCGTCTGCAGCGGAGTCTTTCGGGGAAAATGTAACGGCTCCACAGGCAAGTTTTGTTAGCAACGATGAATACTTTTATGACCCCACTGGCAAACGTGATCCGTTCAAGCCCTACAAGGCAGTGAGTATATCGTCGGGGCCAATCAAAGATGTCGTTTTAGAACCCTTGCAGCGATTTGATTTGGATAAGTTGCAAATCGTCGGCATTTTGTGGGATGTGCGCAGCCCTCGCGCGATGATCAAAGATCCGGACGGGGCCGTGCACACAATTATTAAGAATACTAAAATGGGTCGCAGCGAAGGATTTGTTGCGGCCATCCGTGAAGGTGAAATTGTTGTGGTCGAAACTCGCTATGAAGAGGGGAAGCCCATCAAGGACCCGCGGATTATTGAGTTTAAAAAGTAGGGTCTCTGTTTCCTAGGAGGAACTAATGAACGGATTCATTAGATTTACAGTTTTAAGTGCTACGATGTTGACGTTAATTTCATGTACAAGCCAGCCGATTGAGGATGATTTGTCCTTGGATGGCGGAGCGCAAAGCTATACGGATACGGCCGCACTTGAGGAAGTCGCCTCCGGTG
Source organism: Bdellovibrio sp. (assembly GCA_037968775.1). GTDB lineage: Bacteria > Bdellovibrionota > Bdellovibrionia > Bdellovibrionales > Bdellovibrionaceae > Bdellovibrio. The sequence goes on along the minus strand of JBBKWD010000276.1, from coordinate 4,331 downwards.
ATGCTCCGGATGACTTTGATGTCCAAGACGAGTTTGCAGACTTTGACCAAGACAAGCAGGCTGCGAACGTGGCTCAAGCAAAAGTAGACGGCGATCAAGATCTCTCGCTTGAAGATGAGTTCAATCAAGCCAATGAAGGGGCTCCGGCCATTGTTCAGCAAGAACCGGTAATGCCTCCGGCAGAGGAATCGCTGGATGATCCATTTGCGGAAACACCGATAATGGATCAGGCTTCCGCGGCACCAGCTCCCGAAGCTGTTCCAGAGCCAACTTTCGAGCCCGAGCAGGAATTCGTGCCGGAGCCGGAAATTGCGGCACCGACCCCGATTCAAGAACCTGAAATGGCGCCAGTTATCGAGCCTCCTGTGCCGACTCAAAATCAAGCGGCTCCAGTTCGCATCACAGATCTGAAATTCAAGGCCAATGAAAATGGCGGAACAGTTGTTGTTCAAGCAACAGAGCCACTGACTTACTCAGTGCGCTCGAATCCGGACCTTCATCAGTTTATAATTGAAGTCGACAATGCGATTTTGCCGGATAGGCTGAAACGCTCATTGAACACTCGCGATATCCGAGGTGCTGTCGGCGCCATAGATGCCTACCAAAATCCAGGTTCTACGACGGCTCGATTTGTTATTCAAATGCGTGAAGGCATGGGCGAGCCCACTGTTCAGCCAGAGGGAAATAGTCTTTTAATTATCGCCGGTTCAATTGACTCTCGCGGAAGTACGGCAACGGCTGCAAACGCCAGCAACGAAGGTGAATCATATTCTGAAGGGGTCGATAACGGGTCTGAAACAATGGGTGACCGCATTTTACCAAGCTCATCTTTGACAGAGTACTTGGTGGGTAATAACAAATTTTACGGAAAAAAGATCTCCATCGAAACCAGTAATATGGATATTCGCGATGCACTGAACTTCATCACTGAAGAAAGTGGAGTGAATATGGTTATCGCCGAAGAGGTTCGCGGAAACATCAGCTTGAAACTTCGTCAAGTGCCTTGGGACCAAGCGTTGGTCATGATTATGAGAGCCAAAAAGCTGGGCTACACTCGTCAGGGAAATGTACTCCGAATTGCACCGATCATTGATCTAAAAATGGAAGAGGACGATGCGACTAAATTGGCCATGGCTCGCAAAAATGTCGAGCCTCTTCGAGTTCGTATGTTCCCTATCAGTTATGCGAAAGTTGACGAGCTTGAAAAGAAAATTAAAGACTTTTTGGGAGAGCGTGGAAAGGCCGTTGGTGACATGCGCACAAATGCCTTGGTTGTGACGGATATTGAAGAAAATCTAGATCGAGTCGCCAAACTGATTGCCAGTTTGGATATTCAGCCAGCACAAGTTTTGATTGAAGGAAAAATTGTCGAGGCCAGTGAGAATTTCACTCGTAAAGTGGGTGTTCAGTGGGGTGCGAGTGGTGTGCCGATCGGGTTGGGCTCTGGGGCTCGCGGTCCGATCAACATGACTCCAAGCTTTAGCGTCAATCCGGGCGCTGGAACGGGTGGTAACTTTAACTTGAATCTCAGTGTCGGAACTTTGGATATCTTTGGAAACTTGACGGCGGCCCTAGCTTTGTCAGAGACCGAAGACCAAGTAAAGGTCATTTCATCTCCGCGAATTTTGACTATGTCGAATGAAAAGGCTGACATCAACCAAACGACCGAGGTTCCTGTAAAGCAAGTGACAGTGACAGGAAATTCAACTCAGGAAACGTTTCAATTTAAGCCATTGTCCCTTAAGCTAGATGTTACACCTCAGGTAACGGCCGATGGATCTGTTATAATGAAGGTCGGGGTTATGAGACAGTTTAAAGGTGCAGATATCACATCAGGTGCCAATACTTCCTTCCCAGTGAATAGCCGGGAAGCGAACACTCGTGTCCTTGTTAAAAATGGTCAGACGGCTGTTATCGGTGGTATCTATCAGAGTGATGCGGCGGATGGTGATATCGGAGTACCTTGGTTTAGAGAGTTACCTGTCATCGGGAATCTCTTTAAAACAAAAACAGTTTCTAAACAAAAATTGGAATTGCTTATTTTCCTCACGCCTAGAATCATGGGGCGAGTGGATTCTGGTGGCAGCAATCCTGCTACCAAAGATTTCTAGAAGGGTTGAGCATGAAAAAACTATTGGCTTTGATGATTGTATTAGCCACTTTGGGGGGCTGTGCGGAGGGCGAACAAGACTTCGAGTTTGCAGTCACTCCTGAGTCCGCAATTGTCATTAAAACCGGTGGTTCTAGCTGCTTGGCCATAAGAAGAACCGAAGGAACTAACTCGGTTCCTCCTATGGATATTCAAAGTAATTATGCCGAGTTTCGAAACCTTCGAATTAAATACCTCGGTGATCCGAAACTGACACTTATTATCGCTTATATTGAAGTTCGTTTTGAGCTGGGCGCCGGGGATCAAAAAGTAGAATCGAAGGTTTTCGCGGGCGATGAACTAATTACGATGGTCCCAGATTGGTGGACATATGGAGAGGCCGCAGTTGGCGGGCTCCCGATTACAAACTACAGAAACCCAACTGAAAAATACACTCCTCAAGCTGAGATCACCTCCAACTGTTCTTTGAAGCTTGGCAGCCTCCCTGGAGGGGCGGCTTATACGGCCACAGCAACGGTCTTTGCTGAAGGCTATCTCCGGGATCAAGCTGGAAATACAATTGATTCGGCAACGGCCCGAACGACTGTAAATGTTAAATTCAAAGGTGATCAATAATATTTAGCCAGTTTTGTTGGCAAGGCCCAGGGAATGGACTAAGACATCCCCATGGACCTTTTCTCAGCCGCCAGCAGCTCACTTTCTTCAAGCCCCCTTTCGGAGGTTCTTCGTCCGAAGAACCTTGATGAAATAATCGGCCAAGATAAAACTCTGGGAACTCAATCCAAGCTCGGGCAAATGTTGCGCAAAGGATATTTACCAAGCCTTATAATTTGGGGCCCACCGGGGACCGGAAAAACGACCTTTGCCTTGGCCCTGTCTCAACACTTCAAAGCTCATTTTGTGAACCTGAATGCCGTCGACACGGGAGCAAAGGCATTGCGAGAGCACGGGGAACAAGGGCGAGATCGCCGTTTGCAGTTTCAACAGAAAACAGTGCTCTTTGTGGATGAAATCCATCGTTTTAATAAGGCCCAGCAAGATGTGCTTTTGCCTTTTGTGGAAAAAGGCGATTTGGTCCTAGTGGGCGCGACCACAGAAAACCCAAGCTATGAGCTCAATCGAGCCTTGCTCAGTCGCTGTCGCGTGGTAGTTTTCGAGCGCCTGTCAGAGGCGGATCTGGCAAAAATAGTAAAGCGGGCCGAAGCTCACTTTGGAAAAAATCTGAATCTGTTGTTGGCGTCCGACGCGATCGAAAATTTGATCGAGTACTCGGATGGGGATGCGCGCCGCCTGATCAACAGCCTTGAAATTCTTTATAATTTTACTAAGGACCAACCGGACGAAGAGCTCATGAGTCGCAATGATATGCGCGAACTCCTTCAGCAAAACCCTTTGGGCTATGATAAGAGTTCAGAGCTGCACTATGACCTCATCTCGGCCTTCATTAAAAGTATTCGCGGCAGTGATCCTGATGCTGCCGTTTATTATTTGGCTCGTATGCTTGATGGCGGCGAGGATCCGATTTTTATTGCACGCCGATTGATTGTTTTGGCCTCTGAAGACATTAGTAATGCCGATCCGCGGGCCATCTCGGTGGCTGTTTCGGGTCTCCAAGCTGTGGAAGCCATCGGCTTGCCAGAGGGAGCGATCACTCTTTCTCAAGTGACGACTTACTTAGCTTCTTGCCCAAAATCCAATGCGTCCTATATGGCTTTACACAAGGCGCGAGAGCTGGTCGAAAAAACTCGCACCTTGCCGGTTCCTCTTCATTTGCGTTCCGCAAAAACGCCACTCGCAAAAGATCTCGGTTATGGGCGTGATTACGAATACCCACATAGTTTTCCCACAGGTTGGGTCGAGCAAAGTTATCTGCCCGACGAAATCAAAGACAGTGTTTTGTATGAACCGACAAATCGCGGATTCGAAAAAAACATCCGTGAATACATGCAATGGATGAAGGGGCGTCGGTCTGAGGGTAAGGCTGAGTAAGTTGGTTTTTTTGATGCGCTTTCCAGGGCAGACCACTCTCTGATGGTTCCTTTTTAAAGTGTAAACTAGGTATCCGGTATAATTCTTTAACAAGGTACCAAGAATGCATCCAGGGGCTATCTTGTCGACGCGCATCGTGTATTTCAAGTTTTACTTTTGAAAGAGTCATTTGCATTTGTTTAGTGGGAGAGTGTGCCTGTGCAGCCTTTCTGAAGCGCATCCATGCCTCACC
>JBBKWD010000275.1:0-10235 GCA_037968775.1 Bdellovibrio sp. | reverse complement strand
CCATATATCACATTTTTTTGTTTTAGAGAGTCTACAGCCCTGTGATCGACGTCTAAGTGCGATAAAAAGGGTTTTCAACAGAACCCCTATCTATAAAGATGCTCCAAAGCCAAAATTTCACGGATAAGATATCATTATGTTACGCAGAGGTGACCGCAGCCCCTGCCCGCTCGTTCGCCAAATCCCGATTTACTCGCAATCGACAGCGATGAAATTTCACCAAGCCCCTCTTCATCAAAGCTTTCTTGAAAGTCTTCATTAAGCCCCATGATTTCAATGCACTTTAAAACTTTCTTATGAATCTTTGCCGCCAAATGGGTAAGCTCTTCGTGCGACGGCAAAGACTGACGACAAAAAATATAGCCAGCGTCGGTTTCCACAAAAACACCATCCGGAACAAGCGTATGAAAATGAATGTTTAAATTCAGCGCGCTGCCAAACCTTTGTATGAAAGTCACAGCTCCCGCTTGGGATTTCATAATACCGCTTCTTTTAGCTCTCCTTTTTTGCCAAGAGCTTATGGCCCGCAGATAAATTTTAAGTGCGGCATTCGTGAGTTTTTGATTTCTTGCCATTATAAAACGAAGCTTAAAAGGAAATGACAACACCCACTGGCGATAAGGCACCTCCGGCAAAACCGTGTCAACTAGATGCGCAGCTTCTGCATTCATTCTTTTGGCGCAACAGCTTGGACAAAAACCCCTTCTTTTACAAGAAAATGGAACCACACTCGAGTGTTGGCACTGATAGCAGTAGGCCCTAATAAATCCATTTTCTGGAATCCCGCACTCTAAGAACTTTGCAAACTCATCTTGAATAAAAAGTGGCAAGAGCTTGCCGACCCTTCGCTGCTCGTTTAGGAACACTGGCCAGTAAGATCGGAGACTCTCCAAAACAAAAACATGTGATATATGGTGAGGCATCCATGCGCTTCAGACCAAGATTCATCGTCTTCAGAAGCTATACATGCTTAAGACTCCTGAGAGTATCTCTCTCAGGAGTGCCCTTTGAGCCGAAAGTTAGAAATAAATAAATCCGTCTTTCTCGAAAATGGAGTCGTAAAGTACTTCTTATACTCTCGGTACCCACAACTTAAACCAGAGACCCCAAGTAAGGGCGGTCTAAATAGAAGGCCATCGTGAACGGCGTTAGGGGCTCCTTAAACCTCTTAAGCGATCCCCGCCAAGGCCGCAGGTCCATGCTCTTTCAACAGTTCTTCTTTAAGCCCCAAATGATCGGGGTACTTTAATTTTGGATCTCTTTTAAGAATATCAAAAGCCGCTTCTCGCGCCTGTTGAAGCAAAGCCATATCACGCACAAGATTTGCCAGTTTAAACCCTGACAAGCCACTTTGCTTGGTCCCCATGAACTCTCCGGGCCCGCGCATTTCCAAATCAAATTCGGCAATTTTAAAGCCGTCAGTGGTTTTCTCCATGAACTCAGTTCGCTGACGACCTTCTTCAGAAACGGCATAACCCATGATCAAAATACAAAAGCTCTTGTGTTCGCCCCGTCCGACACGGCCACGCAACTGATGCAATTGCGACAGTCCAAAACGTTCGGCATGTTCGATAATCATCATATTAGCATTCGGGACATCCACTCCTACTTCGATAACGGTGGTTGAAACCAGAACTTGAATTTCTTGGGCCCGGAACTGAGTCATCACTTTTTCTTTTTCGTCGGACTTCAGCTTTCCGTGCAAAAGACCAAATTTAATGTCGGGAAATTGAACTTTTAAATTTTCAAATTCACTGACTGCGTCCTTGAGATCTATTTTTTCACTCTCTTCGACCAAAGGATAAACGATATAGGCTTGCCGGCCTTTTCGAATTTGTTCGAGCATGAACTGCAGGGCTTGCGCTTTTTTGCTATCATAAATAACCCGCGTTTGAATCGGACTGCGACCCGGTGGCATTTCGTCAATCAATGAAACATCCAGATCTCCATACACGGTCATCGCCAAGGTTCGAGGAATAGGTGTCGCCGTCATCACCAAGAAATGCGGCGAATGACCTTTGCTTTTTAATTGGCCTCGCTGTTCCACACCAAAACGATGTTGTTCATCGATAATGACCAGACCGAGCTTCACAAACCGCACTTCGTCTTCAATCAATGCATGAGTGCCAATGATTAGGTCGATTTCTCCGGCTGCGAGTTTTTCTAAGATGTCTTTTCGTTCCGCAGTCTTAGTTTTACCCACTAACATTGCGAGACGAATTCCTAGAGGTGCCAAAATTTTCTGGGCATTTTTAAAATGCTGCTCTGCCAGAATTTCTGTCGGCGCCATCAAGCAGGATTGAAATTGACTTTCCGTTGCAAAGACCGCCGCCAAAAAACACACCAAAGTTTTTCCACTGCCGACATCCCCTTGCACCATGCGATGCATAGGATGAGGTTTTTCCATATCCGCCTTAATTTCAAAAAAAACTCTTTCCTGTGCCTTCGTCATTTGAAATGGCAGGTTTTCCAAAAGCTTGCTTACTTTTTTTGCTGCATTCCGAATCACGGGTGCCGCATCTTTTTGGAAGCCCACTTTTTTAGAGGCCAAAAATAATTCAAGCCAAAAAAACTCTTCAAAAATGATACGCTTTTGCGCAGGACTGCGGAACTCCATGTATTCCTGGGCGCGCTGTGGATCGGGATAATGCAACTCTTTGAGTGCCTCTTTGCGTCCCAGTAGCTGATATTTTTCCCGCATAGTTTTCGGCAGCACTTCTTCGGGCCACTCTTCAATTTGCGCAAATCCCAGCCGCACCAATTTCATGATCTTGGCAGTCGCCAGTCCTTCGATTTCCGTGTACAACGGAATCAAGGCATCTTGATTCTCATCGTCCGGCTCGATGTCACGAATATCAGGATGGTGAAACTCAATTCTGCCACGATACTCGATGACTTTCCCCACCACGCGAACTTCAGTGTGCGGTTTGAATCGATCAAAATATCCTTTATAGGGTACGCGGAAATATTTGCAGTGAATTTGACCCGAGGCATCCTTCACCACCACATCATACATCTTCCGCGAAGAGCGTCCCATATTGACGCTGTGAACAGACGCAACCTGAGCCTTGATACTCACGATATCGTTCAATTTGAGACTAGCAATATTTCGAGCGGCCCTCTGATCCTCATAGGCCCGAGGATAGAACTCAAAGAGGTCCTGAAGCGTCTTTAAGCCCTTCCGTGCGAAGATATCGCCGAGCTTGGGGCCGACGCCCTTGAGGTATTGAATTGCGGTGTCTAGACGAAGGGCCATGGACTTCGATTATTCAGGAAATTGTTCCTAAGTCAATGTATCCATGTCAGAATTTTCCTATGGAGTCTTCGTCTTATTTTCGTATTCGCCTTAGCACGATCCGCCCTGACAAAATCACGAGTTTTGATATCTATATCTTAGTGGATCAAAAGCATTTGTTGTATCTTCACGCCGGAGATAAGCTCTCTGACGGTAAAATTGAACGTCTGCACAATCGCGACACCGGGGACTCATTTTTTGTCCTTGAAGAGGATCGTCAAACTTACCGAGACTGGGTTCGCGAAGAGATGAACTCTGATCTCTTAGACCCGCTCGAAAAGGCCAAAATTCTGCGTGAGTCTTCGATGGCCCTGATGGAAGATCTTTTTGAAAATCCGGATGTAAACAAAGCCCTTGATGAATCTCGGCCGATTATCACCGACTTCATTGATCTGATGGAAAAAGCTCCCGAGGCCATGGGCTTTATGATTTCACTCTCTGGCCATGATTTTTATACTTACAATCATTCTTTGGATGTCAGCATTTACTCTCTCGGACTAGGCAAAGCGATGGGATACAACGCCAAAGACCTTGAAGAGTTAGGCGTAGGCTCCCTATTCCATGACATCGGCAAAAGGAATGTCAGCCTGGATATTTTGTGCAAAAAAGGTGGCCTCAGTGACGCCGAGTGGGAGCAAATGAAAATGCATCCCCAATATGGCCTGGTCATTTTAAACGATCATCCGAACATCAGCGATGCCATCAAAGCGGCCTGTTTTGAACACCATGAATCTTGGGCCGGAAACGGCTACCCTCAACAGTTGGTGGCCGACGAGATTCATCCCTTCGCACGCATCGTCGCTATCACCGACACCTATGACGCCATGACCACACAGCGCTCTTACAATGTCCCACTGAAGCCCTTAGACGCTGTGACGATGATGAAGGAAAAGCTGGCCGGTCGCTATGACCCCGACATGCTCAAAGCCCTTTATTCAGTTCTTTTTAAAATCAAAGCGGCCTCATAAATTCGTATTGAATTTGCCAATGCTCAAGAGAAACTTTCTGTGTTCTAGCAGAAAGTTAGATTCCCGGTTCGCCTCCCCTGCCGCCGATGTTTACAATGCAAGGAATGGATAAATCTCGCTTACCGTGGCGGACCTGGCTCCTCCCTTTTATTATTTTTCATTTAGGCACGCACGCGAGTCTCTATTATACGATCACTCCGGGTACATCGACTTTCTATTTTCCAGTCGCCTGCGGAATTGTGCTTATTCACTGGTGGGGGCCGCGTGTTCTAGTCGGCCTATTTTTGAATGCTCTTTTATCGATGCCACTCTGGGGCTTAACACTCAAAGCCTTTTACCCGCTTTATGCCCTGCCGGAGGTTATAGAAGTCGCGCTCTCATGGTATTTAGTGAGAAAAAATTTGGCCGGTCGGACTTGGAATCCGACCCCCCGTAATATGATTCTTTTTGGAATTTACGGAATTCTGCTTCCAGGAATTTTCATGTCCATCTCTCTTCAGGCAACTCTATTCTTTACTGGCGTGGCCCAGCCAGACGACGTTATCAAGGGCGCACTCAGCAGTTTGATTGGAGACCTGCTGGGCGGCGCCACCGTCTCTCTGCCTTTGCTCATAGTTTTATCGCCCTTGCTTTTTAAAAAATCCTGGTCAGCTTTTCGAATCGGAATTTTCGAACTCAAATGGCAATGGAATATTCCTCTCAGGGAAAAAGTATTTTTGGCCTCAGCCTTCGCGACCTCTCTTGTTTTATCGGTATCGCTGCCCATCACTCAGAGCTGGTATTTATACGCGATCTTTTTAATGATATCTTCCATCTGGTACGGTTTGGAGTTTGCCATTTTTGCAAACACTTGGGTTCTAATTTTGGTTCTCGCTATTCCTGCAGCACTCGGTGTTCCCTGGCCGCGAGACATCGAATCGTTGCAAATCACAGGCACGCTGTTAACAATTTGCTTTTGCGCACTGGTCGCTGGCTCTGCCATCAGCGTTCACCGTGAAAAAATTGAGGCCCTGAGGGAAACGGAGCTCCAACTTAAATATGCTCGCGATCAGGCCGAAGATGCCTCGCTTGCGAAATCAGAGTTTTTAGCTCGAATGAGTCACGAAATTCGTACGCCCCTAAATTCCGTTCTCGGCATGCTTGAACTTCTGAAAGAAACTCATCTGTCGTCAGATCAGGAGCGCTATCTCACACTCTTCAGCCATGCTGGTGAAAATCTAAAAGCATTGATCAATGATCTTTTGGATTTTTCAAAAATCGAAGCCAAGGCCTTAAATGTTGAAAACATCAGCTTCAATATCCACTCCACAATTCGCAGTGTTTTTGAGATTCTGCAAATCAAAGCAGAGGAAAAAGGTCTGACCTTTGAACTCAAGATTTCAAACCAACTGCCTCCCTATCAAATGGGCGATCCCACGCGCCTGAGGCAAATTCTGTTCAACTTGATTGGCAATGCTCTTAAGTTCACGGAAGAGGGCGAAGTGACCACCGAAGTTCTCTTAACCGATGAAAAACCGAAACGAATTTTGATCGAAATTCGTGATTCCGGAATCGGAATTCCTCGAGACAAACAGCAAAAACTTTTCAATCCATTTTTCCAAGGGGACTCATCTATCACCCGACGCTATGGCGGCACCGGCTTGGGGCTTGTTATTTCGAAAAATCTAGTAGAAATCATGGGCGGGGAATTAGAAATGAGAAGCCTTGCTGGCCGAGGCACAACATTTTTAGTGTACCTCCCACATCAGCCAGATTTGAAACCCCAGACGGAAATTCAGAGCCCCCAGCCCTTTCAGTGGCCGGCCCGACTCAACAAGGACCGCTACCACATTTTGCTTGTCGACGATTCCGAAGACAACCGTGTGCTGATGATTCACTATCTCAAAAATCTGCCCTTCACTTGTGATGAAGCCGTCAATGGCCAGGAGGCCATTGATCTATATATAAAAAATGACTATGACCTGATCTTTATGGACATGCAAATGCCCGTATTGAGCGGATATAAGGCAACGGAAGCTATCCGCCACATCGAGATCTCTGACGGCAAAGTGCACGTCCCCATCGTCGCGTTAACAGCCACAGCCGTGATTGAAGACCTGAACCGAGCCTTAAAAAGCGGTTGTGATCGTTATGCGGTGAAGCCCGTAAAAAAGTCAGAAATTCTTGAGATCTTGGCTCAAAGTTTGACGACGAATGAGCCCTCAAAGACGGCGCACAAAGAACCACCGGAGTCCATGATATGAGCCCCTAGGGATTGCCGTCCACGGCCTTTCGCGGAAAGTTCTGCATAAAAGTCAGCTTCACCCCGTGATGCAGGAAACTCGCAGATAATTTCAAAGTTTGTTGTTACAGGACGAAGATACTCGATACCGCCTTTAGCGATCACAATATTTTCTGTTGAAATTTTATGTGTTCGTAGGCCCGCTAGCACCAAAGCGTAAGCGGTGACAACAGCCGTCGTATATAAACTGCCACCAAAAGCAGTTCCCTTATGATTTAAGTTCTTTTGCAGATCCACATGAATCACAACACGTGAAGAAGAAACTTCATTAAAGGTCACTCCCAGATGTGGAAATAAGGTAATTTTGTCATGAAGAGTTCGAAGGATCTCTGTTTCCATTTTGCGGTGCCTCCGTTAGAACTGTCTACCATTCGAACTATCTGCGAACTCGCCACTGTTCAAGGCCGCCGGCAAAATTTCGGGACTGAGTGAAGCCTGTTTGTCGTAAAACAAAGGTCACCGCTGCTGAACGCACTCCATGATTGCTGATAATTAAAATCATTTGGTCTTTTCCAATACCCTTGCCCAATAAAAGATCCGCCGCAGCTGGTTTAAGATTTCCTTTGTCCGTATAAAAGTCTTTCCACTCAATATTGACTAAGGGAACCTTCAGTTCTTTGGAAATATTATGTTGAAGAAATTCCGCAGGACTCCGCACATCCAACACGACAACTTTGCTGTTTGTTTTCAATACCAGCGCTTTGAAATCTTTTACGCTGATGAAAAGACTGTCATCGACAGCTGGTTTCCAATAAGGTTTATTTTGCACCGGCGGCGCTGCCTCGCGTGGATTGGCCTCGCGAAAATAATCATGATTCAAGGTCATAATATTTTTAATCCCCAAAACCGATAAAGTCCAAGCAACGCGCCCCTCTTCACCAGAGCCCTTGATTCCTTTGCCTACGACTAACACCGGACGCGAAGGTTCGATACCGATCAACGACAGACGGCGAGCGACAGAAAAATGATCCGCTAACAAAAGACCGCGGGAATTTGCATCAACTTGAGAAAAGTCTTCCCACCGCACATTGATAGCGCCGGGCATATGGGCAAAGTTAAACTCAAAGGGACTGCGAACATCCAAGATCACTGCGTCACTTTGCCTAAACTTTTCTAGATTCTGACGATCCCCACCTTGCAAAGAGTCTTGCGCTAAAATCTTCGTCGGCATTTGTTGGCAAGAAATCGACAGCAGCGAAGCTAAGGCCAAGCTAACCGGAAAGAGCAAAGTTCTATTCAATATGATCATCGAGACTCCTTCAAAGAAAATTATCGGAGCAATAAGGACAGAGTGGAAATTCAGCGCTGAAGAAATCTTGCCTTCAGCGCTGTTTGCAAAAAAACTATTTTGTAATTCTCATCGTTGGGAAAAAGATAATGTCACGAATACTCGGACGATCCGTTAACAACATGACGATTCTCTCCATGCCAACGCCGACACCACCCGTTGGTGGCATTCCCGCATCGATAGCTAACAAGAAGTCTTCATCCATCGGATGGGCTTCTTCGTCCTCACCACGATTGGCTTCTTGCTCTTTTAGACGCGCTAATTGATCTTCAGGGTCATTCAGCTCTGAGTAAGAATTGCCGATTTCCATACATGCAGCAAAAGGCTCAAAGCGTTCCACCAAACGTGAATCCGTGCGATGAATTTTTGTCAGCGGAGAAATTTCCACTGGATGATCCATTACAATTGTCGGCTGCCAAAGGTGCTCTTCAGCTGTGAGTTCAAAAAGCTCCATGATCATTTCCCCGCGCTTGTATGCCGCGGATTCTTTAGAACCGTGCTTTTTAAGGGCCGCAAATATTTCCTCATCGGTCGCATTTTCAGGATCCACCTTGGCATATTCCCGAACACCATCATAAACGGTCAGACGTCTCCATGGCGGAGTGAAGTCAATTTCTTTACCTTGATAAGTGATCTTCATCTTGCCGTGAATTTCTTGAACCAAGTGACTGACCAACTCTTCAAACTGATTCATCTGATAGTTGTAATCCGTGTAAGCTTCATAGAACTCTAGCAAAGCAAACTCTGGATTATGCGTGCGATCGATCCCTTCGTTACGGAAGTTCTTGCTGATCTCATACACTTTTTCAAAACCACCGACGATCAATCGTTTCAAATAAAGTTCTGGAGAAATGCGCATAAAAAGCTGCATATCCAAAGCGCGATGATGGGTTTTAAAAGGATGAGCGGCAGCGCCCCCGTAGATAGGTTGCAAAGTAGGTGTTTCAACCTCCATGAATCCACGAGAATCTAGGAACTTACGAACCTCACGAATGATCTTTGAACGAGTTTCGAAAACTTTGCGTGATTCGGGATCGCTCATCAAGTCCAAATGGCGGTGACGATATTTAATCTCGACATCTTGCACGCCGTGGAATTTTTCCGGTAAAGGTTCAATGGATTTAGTCAAAATCTGGAAGGTCTTAACGTAAATAGAGAACTCGCCTTTTTGAGACTTAAAAACAAACCCCTCAATACCGACGATATCGCCAAGATCCACAAGATCAAAAGCGATCTTATCATTCTCTGCAAGTTCTTCGGTTTTCACGTACATTTGAACAGAGCCCGATTGATCCTGAACATTAAAGAAGCTGGCTTTGCCCATCATACGCAAGGTCATCAAACGTCCCGCAAGCCTGAAAACAGCTTCCGGCTTTTTTTCGCCAGCAGCTAGGCCTTCTGCAAATTCAGCGACCACATCCGCAATCTTTGTTCTGCCCTCAAAAGAATAGGGATAGGGGTTGATCCCCTTTTCACGAAGAGCATGCAGTTTTTTTCTTTTTTCAGTTCTAAGAGCGTTTTCGTTTATCGTCATATTAAAGTTTTTTTCCTGCAAAGGCTTCCATCACGTTGTGGAGCAATTCAATAGCTTCCTTTTTAGGACGTTGGAAAGCATTACGCCCCATAATAGACCCGAAAGCACCACCTTGAGCCAAATCATGAACTTCCTTAAGAATGTCCTCGGTGCCTTTAGCTTCGCCACCAGAGAAAATCACGATGCGCTTACCAGCAAAACAAGATTGAACAATGTGACGTGCGCGATCCGCAAGAGTCGACACTTTGATGCCTTGTTCTTGATAAACTTTAGCAGCAGCCGGTTGTTCAATATGTGCCGTCGGAGGTTTTACTTTGATAATATGCGCGCCCAATTGAGCTGCGATATGAGCGGCATACGCCACAACGTCAATAGCCGTTTCGCCCTCTTTAGAGAGTTGTTCGCCACGAGGATAAGACCAAATCACCACAGCCAAACCAGAAGCTTTAGCAATACGAGAAGCTTCAGCAATTTCTTCGTACATATTTTTACGTTCTGCCGACCCAGGATAAATCGTAAAACCAATCCCCACACAACCCAATCGCAACGCATCGTCGATATAAGACGTCACCGCAGAAATGGGACTCTTATTGCTATAAAGACTTTCAGAGTTATTAATTTTCAAAATCAAAGGAATCTCACCCGCATAATCGCGAGAAACTACCTCAAGAGCCCCGAGAGGAGCGGCATAAGCCGAACAACCCGACTCAATCGCAAGCTCAATGTGATAAGCAGGATCATAACCATCTGGATTTTTAGCAAAAGAGCGAGCCGGACCATGTTCAAATCCTTGATCCACCGGCAAAATAACAAGTTTCCCCGTCCCCGCCAATTTCCCATGATTCAACATACGAGCCAAATTCGTAAGC
>JBBKWD010000274.1:0-2979 GCA_037968775.1 Bdellovibrio sp. | reverse complement strand
GCTGAGAAGTTCCGAAAATCGCAAAATGGAGAGCTGCGGCAGGATCTTTTAGATGTGTACTATGGGCCCGAGTTCTCCTGTCTGCTTTATAAAACTAAGGTGGTTTGCGGGGGCAACGCTGACTCGGATATAGAAATGCCGTTAAACTTTATACCAATTCAGTTCGTGACGTCGACGAGATCAAGTATTTTGGATTCAGGTATTGTGTATATTCTTACGCAGGGAGGTGACCTCATGGCTCTTCCGAAACGATGGGATTCACGGCGCCCGTATAAGGCCCAAGATCTAAAAAAGAAAGCCAATGCAACTAGGCTTATAAGTGCCGGAGCTTGGCTGAAAGATCAGGAGATCTTTGTTCTAAATACAGGGCGAGTTGTATTCTACTCTGAAAAAAACAAAATAATTGAACGCGCACCGATGATTCCCAATGAACCCTTTAAAAAGGTCATCGCGCCTTATTACTGGTCTAAAAAACTCGAAACATTTTAGGCGGCTCTCAGGGGTTTCTCAGACATAGCCTCGCTTTTACTCCAAACTTATAAAGTTTAAAATATCATCCAGGTCGTAAGCGCAGTGCCTTCCGTTCTGAATAGGTGTCCACCACGAGCGCTCAGACTGAGATTTGATTAAATCAAAAAGTCCTTTGCTTGCTTCAAAAAAACCGTATTCATCTTTGCTGCCACAAGAAATATAGACGGCGGGCAACGGGAGAGGTCGCGAAGCCAGGACTAGGGGCGAATGGTTGTCCCAGTCCTGTTTCGTTGGAAATTCCTCTTGCCCCCAGGAAAGCAGAAAGGCCACCTTGGCGGGGTTGGCACCTGTGCGGTGAATGAAGTCCAAGACCTCCTGCTCCGTGTTGTAAGGTCCGACGCTGGTAATAGCCGGGCAGATGAGCATGTACTTTTGAAAGGCAGACGATCTTTTAAGCAGAACTTTAGAGGCGTTGAATCCACCCATCGAGGCTCCAACTAAATATTTTTTTTGAAAGCCATTTGGTTTTATTAACTGCTCCAGTTTTGGCAGGACTTCGTCCAGTGTTTTTTGGAAGAGTTGCCAACTATTTGGAACTTCGGTCAAGAGCCAACCGGGGCCGTAGGAAACCGTGATAACCCAGGGATCCAAACCTTGAGCTCTCATTTTATTTTGTAATAGCAGCAGTTGAGGATTGGTGAACCACTCCAACTCGCTTCCTCCCAAGCCGTGGAAGTATACGATCAAAGAATCGGAATCACCTTTTTCAGGTTTTCCTAGGCAGTAAAATCCTTCTAAGGATTCTTCGCCTACGCCCCAAACTTCTGCCCCGCAGGTGGGTTGGGCCCAAGCTTGAGACCAAAGGAGGTTTGAAAAGATGATGATGAAGACGAGCAGACATGATCGCAACATGGTGGACCCCTTTTTTCAAATTTTGAAAGAAGTTTTTTCGAAGCTCAATGGGAAACGTCTTGAGCTTTACTCTGACACAGTAAAAGGACTTGGTATTGTGGAGTCTCAGGCGACGATGTGCCAGGTCCTGTGTCGAATTTGCAGAGGAATTGGCTCAGGCTATGCAGACTTGCAATAGGAGATGACGAAGGGCTGTGAATGGCGAATCTATTCGCTTTGAAGCAAAAAGAACTGCAGAGGTTATTGACGAAAGTCCCCAATTTGGGGGCTGCGGTCTTTTTGAGCCTGAGCCTTACTTTCGGTCTAATGGTCATTGCCTCGCGAGTGCAGGCATCGGAGATTGCCGTGGGCCAGTGCCAACGGGCGTTTGCTCCTTCACTTGTTAAAATGAATCCACTTTATATCGGCGAGAATGAGGGTAAATATTTTGACTCGATCACCAATACATTTTGGAAGGTCCAATACTTTACTCCCAGTGAAAAACGCGCATTTGAGCTCGTTATTCGAGAAGGAAAAGTTTTTCATCTATTGGATGGTCAAAAAGCTCAATCGCTATTTGATCCGGATGCTATGTCTTGGGAGAACAGCTTATTCGTCGTGGATAAAGATCAGCGGTTGTTTTTATTGCCCTTTGAGGAGCGAGGTCGTTTTCATCACTCCAGCTTGAGCGGAGGCAAAGACATTTTGTTTGCAGGCACAGCGGCTTTTCACCAAGGTGTTATTCGTGAAATTTCAGATCGCAGCGGTCACTATAAGCCGACAAAAGAGCAAACACTTTTAGTCTTGAAAGAATTGGCCGGGAAAGGTCTCGATATTTCGCAGTTGCGACTGACAGGGCACTTTATCAAAGAGCATACGAATCACCCTTCTTTATCTTCCAAAGACGTGCAAATCGTTTTTCCGGAATTATTTGAATAAGATTTCGCCTAAGCAGGCAATTGAATCAGGAAGTCCATATTTAATTTCAAATGTATTTCTTGCACAGACTCAAAGACGCTTCCGGGCTAATCAAGCGTCGAACACTGCATGGTGACTGTTCTTCCATTTTTGAGCCCCAACTTGGTGTTAGTCTTAAAAACAGAAAAGGTTCCCGTATAGTGATCGTTATCTAGTTTTCGCAGACTCACCTGATGAGTCACAATGTTGGAATCATCCTGAAGGCACTCCAGATAAAGATCGCCCTTCACCCCCAAAGCATCATCAATTTGATCGCCCTTTTGTCCTGTGAGCCAGGCCTCTTGGCAAAGCTCCCGGATCTTGCCTTTATGCAAAAGAAAAATATCTGCAGTCAAAGATTCCCAATCGTCTTTTACTGAGGCATTCGAAATCAGAAGGCTTTGAGGGGCGCCCTCCAGAGTTTCTCCGTGGCAAAGAATATGATGTCCCAGGGAGACGGTTGTCGGGGCTGCTTGAAGGGAAAAGGGAGCTAACATCAAAATGACTAACAGACTTGAAAAAGAACTATTCATAGAGCGCCTCCAGATCGAAAATACAGAGCAAGAATCGTGCTCTTTGAAGAGGTTGTAAAATTCATTTAATCGACTTTAGGTCGAAAGAATCTGTAAATTCGAGGTTTGGAAGTGCCAATTTCGGTCA
>JBBKWD010000273.1:0-13489 GCA_037968775.1 Bdellovibrio sp. | reverse complement strand
CCTCTGGAACGACACCTTTGAAAAATTCTCTGCCCACCTCAATCACTTTTTTTCTTTGCCGCGTGGCGAACGGCGTAAAAGTGATTTAGACTGCGTCTTGGATAAACCACTCAGCATGTATGTCTATGAACAATTTGAATTGAATTTTCACAATGGCTTAGTGAGCTCTAGTGCCATTTCAAATATTGCAAGCTGGGCCCATCACTTGATTCGGGTCAGCTATAAAACTGATAGTGCGGTCATTTCTACAGCCGTTATTTCCCGAGCTTTACAATATGTCACTCACCCCCCAGCTTTTGAGAAATCGAAGGACCTTACTTTTGATGACTTTTGCTCTGCCTGGAAAAAGACAGTCTTTAAGCTCTTCGGAAAAAAATACGATCTGGAATTCGAAGCTATTTTGACAGAACTCAACTGGCTTTATTCCCAACAGGAAAGCCAGATCATCGGGCCGGAAAAAAATGAGCTCGCGCCGTTGCCATTTTACCCGACAATATATCTTACGCAGACAGAAATTGATTGGACTGAGGCTGTGGAATTGGCGGTTTTTAACAACCAGGTGCTCCCGAGGTTCCCGTTGGTACGCGGGCCGCAAAAGCCCCGTTTACAAGAACTCGATCGAGCGATTAGTCTTTACCGAATTGTTCAAACGACCCAGCTGCCAGAGTTACTAAAACATCGAGAGAATATTCGCGCGACTATTTTAGAGCGTTGCCGTGGACTCCTTAATGACTGCGCCCGCTAGGCGCACGGATGTCTTTAGGTTGAAGTAAAAACTGCTTCGGCACGGCGTCGCGATAGATGGGTCGATCATACCAGGACCTCACGATCTCATCATAACGACCCATTTTTCGAAGCTCCCGAAGGCCTTCATTGAAGTCGCGGATCAGCTTTTCACCACGTTTTGATTTTTTAGAGATAACTAGATGGTACTCCGAGGATAAAATAGCTTTTGTGTTATGTGTGAAAAGGCCTGAGTCATCGCCAAATATCTTGCGGAGCAAAACATAACCCACTTCTAAATCACTTGGTACGGCTTTGATCCGTCCGCCTTTGAGCATTTTAAAACTCTGGATATCAGAGGTGTAGCGACTGACCGAAATGGCGCCACTTCGTTCTGCCTCTAAAAACGCTTCTCCCATTCCTCCAAAACCCCGCGTGGATGCCATCGGTATGGACTTGAGATCAGCATAACTGTTCCACGAAAATGAAAAACTTTTGAGATGGAAAAAAACATAGCGACCGACATAGAGCATATCACTGTAGTGATAAATTGTTTCTCGCTCAGGTAAATGGACGAAAGCTATAGTGCCATCCCACTCTCCCGACTTGGACAACTCAGTGGCTCGCGCCCACGGGAAAAATCCAATTTTTACTTTATAACCCTTGAGGGCAAAGGCTTCGGTAGTTAACTGCACCAACAAGCCATCTTTATCAAGAGCCTCTGAAATATAAGGAGACCATTCGCCCGTAGTCAGACGAACGACATCGCCCGCCAACAGCCGCTGCGGCATCAAGACCATCAAAATCAGGAAAGTCACAAAAACGTGCATAAACAAATATCCCTTTCCAGGGATCCTATCTTATGTTCGATGAAATTCTAGTGAAGGCGCGCTGGTTCGGTGTGATTTTTCAAAATAAATGGCACAAGCCGAGTCAAATCAAAATTAGACTGGCTTTAAGCGTACAAAATGAGTCCCTCGAATGTCCCCAAGTATTTCAAGGTCTAACTTTCCCTCGCAAATTTCCCGTGCTTCGGCGATCACGTCCCATTTATGTTCAGGTAAATCACGCAGTAAAATATAGGCGGCACCAGTTTTTTTTAAACTGTGGGCGATACCTAGAAAAAAGTTTTTCAAATCCGAATCAATAAAAAATCGACAACGATTTTTAAATTGCGAAGGAGACAATTTTCCCTGCCAGGTCAAAAAGTACGGAGGGCCACTTAAAATCAAGTCATAGACCTCAGCATAATCTGCCAACTGCAAATCATTGTAATTGCGATTCACAAAATTGAGCTCTGTCTCCAGCGGCCCCAATCTTTTAATGTTTTCTTGAAAGTGTTCGCGATAGACATCTTGAACTTCGACAAAATCAAACCTTGCCGGCACATTCTGACCCGCTTGGCGTCGATGAAATAGAAAATCCATACCGATAACTCCCGAACCCGAACAGATATCCAGGGCCCGCGCACCTTGTAAGTCCAACGACTCCAGCAGTTCAAACGTCCTACGCGAGAGAAATACGGAGTCATGCGACAGACGGTACTCCTCCGGCTGGGAGTATTCAAAAGTATAGTGATCGTTGATAGATGACATGCCTGAGGACCTACCCGGACTCAGAATCAAAGGCAAGGCCTTGCTCGGGTGCTTGGGCCCCTAAGCCGCTCCGAGTAAATTTTTCGGAGTATTGGCAATGTTCCAAGTCTTTCACATATTTTCCCATGTTTTTACCAGAATCAATTTGGTAAATTCATATATGTTTAAAATATTTAAAACCACAGTCGACAGAGAGGCGTCGAGTGCTATGCTAACGCCTCAACCGACACTGGGGGATTCATTGAAAAAGTTTTTTGTTCTCATTTTATTTGTTCCATTGATGGGTATAGCCCAACAGTTCAATGACGACTTTGATATTCCTGGGTCACCTGTAAATAATGAGGAACTAGGCGGCGTTATTACTACTCCTACATTGAACTGCGGCAAACACAGTGATATGTTTTGCTTTGGTCGCCGACCTAGCAATGTCTGTGTCGTCGATCCTTCCCGCAATCACACAGGAATTTGCCGCCAAATAGATCAACCAAATCGTAACGGTCAAGTTTCTTGTCGTTGCCTTTAGGCGCGTTCTCGAATCTTACTCGTAAATTGATTTTCAAAGGGTTATCTTCTTTAAAGTTTGATACAATCGAACCATAGAGAATAAGTAGGCCTATGAAAGAATTAGAAACTCCTCCCCTTGCCTCCAAAGGCCTGATCCTCCTCTTGGGTCTTTCTGTGGGCGTTTTAGCTGCCAACCTTTATTATGCCCAACCCCTAATTGCTCTGATCAGTCGATCCCTCGGTCTTGAACCAGCGGCGGCGGGCCTGATCGTGACACTGACACAGGTTGGATATGGTTTAGGTGTTTTGTTAATAGTTCCCTTGGGCGACTTGGTTGAAAATCGAAGGCTCATTCTTTGTATGATCGGGGTCGGCATTGTATCCCTTTTAGGCTTGGCCCTTTCATCGGCACTTGTTCCTTACTTTATTGCTGCCTTTGCTGCGGGAATGGGGGCTTCCTCTGTTCAAATCATAGTTCCCTATGCGGCACACTTGACCCCCGAAGCTACCCGTGGCCGAGTCGTGGGAGGCCTCATGAGTGGCTTGATGTTAGGAATTATGTTGTCGCGTCCGATCGCAAGCCTGCTGACAGACTTATTTTCTTGGCACGCTGTTTTTTATCTTTCGGCGAGCTTCATGGCTGTATTGGGATTGGCTCTTTATCGCTTTCTGCCAAAGCGGACGCCGGCAAAACTCACCCTGCGCTATCCACAACTCATTGCTTCAATGGGGCGACTTTTTATTGAGACCCCGTTACTGCGACGACGCGCCATCTATCAGGCTTTTTTATTTGGCGCTTTTTCACTTTTTTGGACAGCAGTTCCGTTACTGCTTGCAGGTCCAGAGTTTCATCTTTCACAAACCTCTATTGCCTTGTTCGCCTTAGCAGGCGTCGCAGGGGCCATCTCAGCTCCCTTTGCTGGAAGATTTGCTGACAAAGGACTCAGTCGTTCGACGACTGCCGTTGCGATGGTGGCCGCTGCCGTTTCATTTTTAATTCCGCATTTGTTTCCGCAAGGAACACTGGTGTCTTTGGTTTCGCTTGTGTTCGCCGCAATCTTATTAGACGCGGGTATCACCGCAAATTTGGTGCTGGGACAACGTGCGATTTTTTCGTTACCCGCCGAATTACGCGGTCGACTCAATGGGATTTATGTGGCGACCATTTTTGTTGGCGGCGCTTCTGGTTCAAGTCTCGGCGCTTGGGCCTATGCCCGTGGCGGTTGGGAGCTGACCTCGGCGGTCGGACTCGTCATGCCGATTTTAGCACTCGTTTATTTTTCAACGGAATGGGTGACTGGATTTCAAAAGTCTTTATCGAAATAACGGCGATTTGTTTTTTTCCTCCATTGCCTGCTCAATCCAAAACTGAACGCCGTGGTGATCTTGGATGTTTTGCATGTACTGCAAGATATCCTTATTTTTGATCACAACTCCGTAAGAAATAAATCGACAGACGACGGGCGCAAAGAAAGCGTCGGCAATACAGAAATCACCAAACAAAAAAGGTCCGTGGCTTTTTGCTAATGCTGACTTCCAAAGCTCCAAAATTCGCTCAATATCAGCAATCGTTCCCGTGGACAAATGACGAGACTTGGACTTCAATTGTAGGTCCATGCTTAGCTGTGTACGTAAACTTGTAAATCCAGAGTGCATTTCAGCGGCATAACTGCGAGCTTGAGCCCGCAAGGTTTTATCCTCGGGCCAGAGCTTTGCTTCCGGCGAAATCTCATTCAGAAATTCAGCAATTGCCAAAGAGTCCCAAACAACAATTTTGCCCTGCCTTAAAACTGGAACCCTGCCGGACGGCGAATATTTACTGATTTGTTTTGCGGTGGTCGGCGCATCCAACTTCACCAGTGTTTCCTTAAACGGCAAACCTGATTGCACGGCCACGAGCCACGCGCGCATCGACCACGAGGAGTAAGCCTTGTCACCGATAACAAGTTCAAACATAGGTTTGTCGCTGTGAACATGATACGCCATAGGGAACTCCTCTAGAAAGACTCGAAGGTGCCTTTTTCTTTACTTTTTCGCACCGACGGAACTTTAAAAATCTGATTATGAAATGAAATATAAAATCCTGGCGCCAAAAGCTTGGCGGCAAGCAAAGCCTCGGTCACATTTTGAGAGGCATCACTGTCTTCGAAACCCATGGGAATCATGGCGCCCGTAAAAACTACGGCCACTTTCGGGGAACTGATCTTTTCGAAACAAAATTTCGCAGAGACACTCATGGTGTCTGTGCCATGCAAAACAACAATCGGGGCTAGTTTTTGCATTTCTTTTTCGACTCGTTCGGCGATCAAGGTGCGATCTACGTCCGTCATGAGTAAGGAGTCCTTGCTCATAATCGGTGACACTAAAATATTTGTATAGGGTAAACGCATCTTGGAAAGAATGCGGTTCTTAATACTCGTGCCGCGATTTTCTAAAGACCCATCGAATTCGTCGTAGGTTTTTTCTATCGTGCCACCGGTCGTAATCAATATAACGTCGGTCATTGAAGTGCTCATAGAAATTCATCCTAACCAGAGACCGCAGATTTGTCCATTGAGACTCTCGGAGAAGGTCTCATTTTACAATTCTTGAAGCCCCGCGAGATTGCGTTATGCGCCAAACGGTGAAAGACTTTCCTTTCAACCTTTCAAAGGGAGTCCACCTTGCCTCATCTTCGCCTGCGGGCTGTTCAACCGGAACATGTTGAACTCCTTAGTAACACACTGCCAGCGGCCTTAGCCCCTCTAATGGAAACCTCAGCAGATAATTTCTCATTTGAGCTTATAGGGACTCAGTACTTTGAAAACGGCAAAGCCTCGTCCTCTTACCCCTTCATTGAGGTCTTTTGGTTTGCGCGGACTCAAGACGTTCAGGATCGGAGCGCTATCGTCATCACTGATATGGTGAAAAAACTTATGCCCAGTCTCGATGTCGTCGTGGTCTTTCAGGAGTATAAAAAGAGTGCCTATTATGAAAATGGCAGCCACTTCTAGGCTCATGGTGTCTACATTTTCTGGCCCCGCCTTTTAGCCTCAAATTACTTGGGATTTTTTTATTGAAGGCTTCTTGGGGACTCAGATCGACCAATTGCCTTTGCTTCATGACACGCGTCTGGTATTATTTCAGGAACCAGAGGACCTTTTTTTGATGATTTTTTTCCTGCCACCTGTTCCGGCGATTTCTCTTCTTTTCTTTGCCATGTTGCTGGCAATGCCAGGCATGGCATTTGAGGAGCGTTCCGAAAGCAACTCCAAATACAGTGGCGAGTCCTACACCCTTTATATTGAAAACGACGCCCGCAGGATCGGCGGACCTGGTTCCGATTCAAGCTACTCCAATGGCGTGCGGTTCTCCTATGTCTATACTGAAAAAGACATTCCTTTTTGGGCGCCGCTTTTGACGAATTGGTCCGACACTTTGAGCACAGAGTTCGATAAATCTTATACCAACTTCGGGGCATCTTTGGCCCATCAAATTTTTACGCCACAAAACACAGCTTCAACGGACTTAATTTTAAATGATAGACCTTATGCTGCCTGGCTGTATTTTGGGATGACCTCCAGTTTTCAAACAACCTCCCACAGCCATTCATTGGAATTTGATGTGGGCGTCGTAGGCCCTTCGGCCATGGGTGAAGACGTGCAAAATAACTTTCATTCGATGATCGGCGTGCCGAAATCAAATGGCTGGGCCCACCAGTTAGAAGATGAACCCACTTTGCAGTTGTCCTATCAACAGCGTCTTCGATTTTATGAGCTCAAACAGAATGATAGCAAAATTTTAGATTTCATTCCTTACTTTGGCGGGGCATTTGGTAATGTCTTGATCGGAGGCAATATCGGAATGCTCGGGCGGATTGGTTTTAATATTCCAGACGACTATGGTCCGACTCGCCCCTCCTCCAGTGACGGAGATCCGACATTTATTCCTCGCTCGAATAAAGCACGCCAACACTTTGGCGCCTATCTCTATGGCGGCTTGCGTGGCAATGCTATTGCGCACAATATATTTTTAGACGGCAGTATTTTTCAGAAAAGCCACCATGTCTCCAAATACCCTTTCACGGCGGAAAGTGAATTCGGCTTGGGGGCCCATCTTGATGGTTGGAGTTTTGTTTGGCGTTTTGTTTCTAAAAGTCCCGAGTTTAAAGAACGCAGCCAGCTTAATAGTTTTGCCTCGATCTCGTTGTCTTATTCTCAAAGTTTTGAGTGATTCTTGGTCGCCGCTTGGAAATCATAAAGTAGATCTGTGCGGCTTCGTTTTCGAGTTGGTCTGATGTATTTGCTTTGTTCTTTTTCTCAAACGACAGTTCCGAGAGCGTACTCTCGGAACTCCTTGGTAGAGCTCCCTAGGTCTTTGCGCTGCTTTATATGCTTAGGGGTTTTATCCAGTTGTAGCGATCTGGGGATTTTCCTAATTGAATTGCTTCGATTTCGTTGTAGAGCTCTGTGCTGACAGGGCCGTTTTCACTACTATTAATAATCCACTCTTTGCCCTTATACGTCAGGCTCCCGATCGGTGAAATAACTGCGGCCGTGCCAGTGCCGAAGGCTTCCTTAAGTTCGCCTGCTTGCAAACGATCGATGACTTCTTTGATGGTGATCCGACGCTCGACCACATGACGTCCCTGATCTTTCAATACTTGAATCGCGGCCGTTCGTGTCCCGCCAGATAAAATACTTCCATTCAATGCGGGAGTCACAACTTCGTTGTCGAAAACGAAAAAGACATTCATGGTGCCGACTTCTTCTATGCCCTCGCGATCGACATCCAGCCACAAAACCTGCGCGTAACCCTGTTGTTTGGCTTCGTGGGCCGCCTTAAGGCTGGAAGCATAGTTCGCTCCGGCTTTCACAGCTCCAAGGCCTCCAGGGGCGGCTCGAAGATATTTTTCCTCGGTCCAAATGCGAATGGGCTTGGTGCCTTCGCTATAATAAGGCCCTACGGGCGACAACAACACATAGAAAACCGTTTCGCGTGAGGGACGGACTCCTAAAAAAGCCTCGGTTCCAATTAAGGTCGGTCGAATATAAAGCGCGGTGTTTGGCCCCTCGGGAATCCAACGTTCATCCGCTGCTACGAGCTCTTGAATACCCTGCATGAAAAGATCCTGAGGAGGAGCTTCTAAACAAAGGCGCTCCGCCCCCTGTACAAACCGTTCATAGTTAAAATCTGGGCGAAAAAATACCACTCGGCCATCCTGCTGACGAAAGGCCTTCATACCCTCAAACAAAGCTTGTCCATAGTGAAAAACTGAAGCGCCAGGATCTAAGTTTAAAGGTCCGTATGGTTGTAAATGGTTGTCGTGCCAGCCTTGTCCATCTTTGAATTTTGCCACAAACATGTGATCACTAAAATACTGACCAAATCCCAATTTATCCGAGGCGGGAATTGACTTGAGATTGGCGCTGAGAGTTTTCTTTATTTGCATATTAAGGACCTATCGAAAATCCAGGGAGGGGTCAACTGCGATCCTTTTTTTTGTATGAGAATGAATTTTTCGGCGCACAAGTAGAGCGCCCTATCCTTCCACCCGAAACAGGGCGAACTTCAAATATTTCAGTTCACTCATCGCCAACGGATAAGGATGGTCCACCGGCTGCGCGCCCAGATGGATCAAGGTGCCACGTTTGTTGGCCTTTGAAAAAGCTTCGCTGGTGATTTCCAAGAAAGCTTCAGTTGAGATATGACTGGAGCAAGAGCTGGCTGCAAACAGTCCGTTTTCTTGGACAAGACGAATAGAGTTCAAAAATATTTTTATATAGGCCGCTGTGGCAGTTGCAACGGACTTCGCATTAGGGGCGAAACTTGGCGGATCTGTAATCACCAGACCATATTTGGCCTTATTTTGAAATTCCTTTTCAACAAACTCAAAGGCGTCGGTTGCGATATCACGATGCTCTGTTTGCAACCCGTTAAGTTCAAAATTTCGGGTAACAGCTGCGATCGCTGCTTTTCCGATATCAACACTGGTCACACTTTTTGCGCCGCCTTTAGCTGCAAAAATAGAAAAGCCTCCGGTGTAGCTAAAAAGATTTAAAACATTGAGACCTTTTGAAAAACCTTGAATCAAGGCACGATTATCGCGTTGATCCAAAAAGAAACCCGTTTTGGCAGCATCTCGAATATTAGAGGCAAAGAGCATTCCATTTTCCTTGAATGTCGTTTCTTCTGGCAAAGTGCCAACAACATTCAAGCCCTTTTCATCTTCGATATTTTTGCGCTTCAAGTACACACATTCAACCTGTGGAAAGTCCGCGCGAATCTTTTCCGCCACGGCCTGACGATTCCAAACTTTTTCCATGATCGGATGATCATGCTTCATAACAGCCACGTTGTTGTAGATGTCGACCACCAAGCCTGGAAAGCCATCGCCCTCACCGTTAATCAAACGAAAGGAATTTGTTTGATTTAAGTCAAAACTTTGACGAATGAAGGTGGCATTTTTCCACTGATGCGCACTCCAAAGCTCAAAAGTTTTGGCGGCATTGTTTTTACGAAAGTAAGGCTCGTCAGCAAGGCAAAACAATCGAAAGCGCAGTTGCGTATCCGCTTGAACCACACCAAAACCAATGAGGTCCTTTTTAAAGTAGAGGGCATGCAGACCAGAGGAGAAATTTTCTTTTTCATTAAAGCAATTTGCAAAAACCCAACGATGCCCCCGCTTCAGGTGCTTGACCACGTCACGGGTTAACTGAACACTCGGCAATTTCTCTGGGGCTTGGACTAAACTCATGGGGAGGTCTTATACCTTTTGGGCATTTGGGTCATCCTGTTTTGACCTAATAGGAAATAATCACCAGTCGCCGACAAATCCTGAATAATCCAAGTAATTTCGTCATGTTGTCCAGCGCTTATACCGGAGGACGGAGCTAGTCGTTGTCAAGCATGAGGCCTTAGGCACTCGCCTCCCCACTGAACTAGTGAGCGCACTCTACTCGA
Organism: Bdellovibrio sp.; assembly: GCA_037968775.1. GTDB lineage: Bacteria > Bdellovibrionota > Bdellovibrionia > Bdellovibrionales > Bdellovibrionaceae > Bdellovibrio. The sequence goes on along the minus strand of JBBKWD010000273.1, from coordinate 3,725 downwards.
ATCAAAAATGTCCAAACCGACTAGGTCCAATTTTCATCATTCTTAGCCTACAGAATCTGTAAGCTTGTTGTAAATGACCTTAAGGACGAATGGAACAATGATTTCCATTCCCAGGTGAGTGAACCCTATTATAAACTCTTTTCATCGGCCGCTGATGGGCAACCCTTAACCAACGACGAATTGGAAATATAGGAGGGACTTAATGACATTCCCCCACTTCAGTTTAGAATTGCCGCACTTTGGGGACATATTTAGGACGAAGGGTTACTGGAATTCCAAATTGACCATTTGTATTTGTGCCCCAGCATTTCAATAGGTTCGACGCCGAGACGCCACAGCTATGAGTAGTTCCCGCGGCGATTTGACTATAGCTGACCCCGCTATCAACAACTACTGGGGATGTCGATTGCGTTAACGAGCCATTGCCCAATTGCCCGTCACTGTTCAATCCCCAACATTTTAGAACTCCAACAGAAGTAACGCCGCAAGTATGAGCGCTTCCAGAGGAAATTTGATCGTAATTAACGCCGGTATCTATTTCTACCGGGGACGTTCGTTGTGTTGTACTAGCATCCCCTAAACGCCCATTCGTATTCAAGCCCCAACACTTAAGAACTCCACTTGTCGTGATACCACAGGTGTGAGCATTGCCGGCTGAAATTTGGCCATAGCTCGTTCCGGTATTTATCACCACCGGGGACGTTCTTTGCGTCGTAGTGGCATCCCCTAAACGTCCATTCGTGTTCAAGCCCCAACACTTAAGAACTCCCCCCGTCGTGATACCACAAGTGTGAGCAGTTCCAGCGGAGACATAGCTGTAATTTACTCCAGTATCTATAACTACGGGAGATGTCCTTTGTGTCGTACTTGCATCTCCTAATCGTCCATTCGTGTTCAAGCCCCAACACTTAAGAACTCCACCTGTCGTGATACCACAGGTGTGAGAAGTCCCGACCGAAATCTGATCGTAGTTCACTCCGCTATCTATAGTGACCGGAGAAGTTTTCTGTACAATTGTTGTATCGCCAAGTTGCCCGTTCGCATTCAAGCCCCAACACTTAAGAACTCCGCCGGTCCTAATTCCACATGTGTGAGTGCTTCCGACAGCAATTTTGAAATAGCCCGATCCACCGTCTATCACTACGGCAGACATTCTTTGTGTGACCGATCCATCGCCTAATTGTCCGTTACTATTTAAGCCCCAGCACTTTAAGACTCCAGCAATTGTGATACTGCAGGAGTGAGAGTCGCCGGTAACAATTTGATTATTTGCTCCGCTCACAATGGCCACAGGATTGGTGCTTAACTCCCTACTCCCGCCATCTCCTAACTGACCGTTGGCGTTTAAACCCCAACACTTCAGAATTCCGCCTGCGGTGATGCCACAAGCTTGAGAATCTCCAGCCGAAATTTGAATGTATACCACTCCAATATCGATTCTCACAGGAATTGCTTTTGGCGCGACCGACCCGTCACCAAGTTGCCCGTTAGTATTCAAACCCCAGCACTTCAACTCTCCAGCCGTGGTGACTCCACAAGTGAAATTGTTACCGGCTGCAATTTGGCTGTAGCTTGTACCGCTATCAATCACCACCGGGGACGTTCGTTGTGTTGTGGTCGTATCGCCTAATTGGCCATCGCTGTTAAGCCCCCAACACTTTAAAACACCACCGGTCGTGATACCACAGGTGTGAGTACTGCCAGCTGAAATTTGACTGTAGCTTGTGCCGCTATCAATTACCACAGGAGACGTTCGTTGCGTTGTCGAAGCATCACCCAATCGTCCATTCGTGTTCAAACCCCAACAATTCAACACTCCAGTTGTTGTGATTCCGCAAGTGTGAGCGGCTCCAGCTGAAACCAGGCTGTAGTTTGCAGCGATTGTTACCGGAGAAGTTTTTTGCACCGTTGTTGCGTCACCGAGTCGTCCGTTCGTATTTAGTCCCCAGCACCTTAGATTCCCAATAGTGGTAATACCGCAAGTGTGAGATGCTCCAACCGAAATTCGAGTGTAATTCGTTCCGCTATCGACAAGGACGGGGGAGAGTCTTTGGGTCGTCGTACCGTCACCGATTTGACCGTTCGTATTTAATCCCCAACAACTCAGTTTTCCGTCCGTTGCGATTCTACAGTTGTGTTGGCTTCCAAAAGCCACGCGAGAAAAATACAACCCTTGCGGAACTACCACAGGGGACGTACCCCAGCTCTTGAAGTCGCCATTTGCGGTAAGTCCAACGGTGTCATCATATTTAGCTGCCACTTGTATGTAGCTCACTCCGCTATCTATCACTACAGGAGAATTTCTTTGCGTGGATGTTCCATCGCCGAGCTTTGAACCTGATGAATTCTCTCCCCAACACTTCAGAGCGCCGGCTGTGGTGATGCCGCAGGAGTGATAACTACCAACTGCAATATGGCTATATAAGACTCCACTATCAATCACCGTTGGCGAAGATTTATCTGTTGTGGTACCATCGCCCAACTGACCCTTGTTATTATATCCCCAACATTTGAGTACGCCACCTGTCGTGATACCGCAGGAGTGATAGTTACCGGCGACTACTTTGCTATAGCTAACGCCACTATCTGCCACTACTGGTGAAGTTTTATCCACGATAGTTCCATCGCCTATCTGACCTTTATCGTTATATCCCCAGCACTTAAGCACGCCGGCTGTCGTAATGCCGCAGTTATGCCAATAGCCTCCAACTGAAATTTTGCTATAAGAAACCCCTGTGTCGACCACGACCGGGGAAGTTCCTCCTGCCACTCGCCTGCTTTGCCAACCCCAACATTTTAAAACTCCAGTAGTCGTAATCCCGCAAGCAGAAAGGTTATCGACTGAAATTTGACTATAACTGACTCCACTGTCTATCACCAATGGTGATAGACGATCCGTCGTGGTACCATCACCTATTTGGCCGTTCCCATTGTATCCCCAGCACTTCAGCACTCCCGCTGTCGTGATACCGCAGGTGTGCCCATGTATACTGCCGGAAACTCTGACACCTGTTGAAATTTCGCTATAAGTTACTCCTGGATCTATCACCACGGGATATGTAATCGTATTGGTTGTTCCGTCACCGACCTGGCCGAAGGGACTTTGGCCCCAACACTTTAAAACACCAATCGAAGTAATAATGCAGTAATGCTTAGAGACCCCTTCCGAGATCTTTGAATACGGATGCTCCATTAACTCCGCATAAAGTTTATCACCTGTAGGAGTCTGCCCCCAGCAACTTAGTTTTCCATCCGCATTGATGGCGCAGCTTCCTGTTGCCTGGGAACCTTGAGATATTTCACTTACATTTTGATAGGTCGATTCATCATCTACATAGGTATGTGACAGGGTATAGGCATTCCCCAGGTTCATCTTTTGATTAGCTACGGATGAGCCTTGAATATATAAAATCTTATCTTTTTCAATTTCTTGAACTGCGTTATCCATACGACTGTACCAGATCGTCGCCGAACTCGAACCTTTAGGGATAAGAACTGAACCATAACTTAAGCCAGAATAATTTACTCCATCCACTGCATCCCCATGAATTCCATAGAAAACTGAAGTGTCGGCACAAACCGGCCCCGAAACGCTGACCGTAAAGTTCAATGCAGAATTTGCTTCGTTGTAGGCTTTGTTGTCTGCCGGGCTTAGGTTTGCAGTGATGTCAGCACAGGTTAAGGCCCGTCCAGCCCTGCGCATTCTTGCGGCACTAATCGAGTGG
>JBBKWD010000272.1:0-8889 GCA_037968775.1 Bdellovibrio sp. | reverse complement strand
ACTGTATACCTTAATGAGTTTCGATTTTTTTCGTTTTTCGATTTTTGGAGTCCCGGGGTGGCGCTTGGGGCTCTTGTGTTTGAATTTTGTTAAGCGTGTTCATTGAATAAGTTCGGCCTATCTCGAAGATCTTATTTTTTGATTTGATGTCAAACAAGCTGGCTTGAATGATGATTCCTGGATTTTCTTCGTCGGGTAAGTCCAACACTTCCATTTCTAAATAGGCTGTGCCTTCTTTGACTCTTTGAATTCCAGGGCGGGACTGGCCGAGAAGGGCGCGTGCCAACGAGGATCCAATTTTATATTCCACTGTTCCGATATGAGCCCACTCTGCGGGGAGTTGTTTGGACTCTTCTAAGTTTCTAAAATCATCGTTTACAAGTTTTAAGAGTTGCTCAGCTGGAGTGAGTTGATGGCAAGCTTGTTTTGAGTTCGAAAGTTTCGACAACTGCTCAGGATTCAGAGTTAGGAAGGCGATGGCGGCCGCCGCAAATAGAATAAAAATGCCGACTATTTTTAAACCCATGACGTCACTCTCCTCAGGGATCATTATTCGAGAGAAGGGCCTTGGGCTCAAAGGCTTTCGGCCGGAGGCGCAAAATCGCTCCTTCAGGCTAGGTCCAAGAAGATGATAAACCGTTGGAATTTCAAGGGAAAAGGTGTCCCAAAAGGGCGCCTGTCTAAAGTTTCTACAAGTTTTGATCTTGCCCAGTCGCGCCCGAATAGACGATTAAGTCATATAAAATCAGTTACTTATCCTGTTGATCAGGTCCTGGCACTGACATTGGAGGTAGTCTTGTGAGAGAGGTGTCTATGAATACATTCACTAGATTGGCAGCGATGTCATTTATTGTAGGATTTTACGTGGGGTGCTCCCCTGTGAAGTTTTCTTTGGATGGCAGTAAGTGTAACGACGACACAGCAACCTGTATCGTTGAGCAAAATAAATTTAAAATTACCGACACCATCACAGCTGGCCGTGGAAAAGTTGATATTTTAATCGTGAACGACAACTCAGCCTCAATGTCTTTTGAACAAAAACGTTTAGCTCCAAGATTTCAAAACTTTATTTCAAATTTAGATGCTAAAGGTACAGACTATAGAATTGCCATGACCACGACTGATATAAAAGGAAATGGTGTTCTTAAGGGCGGAAACCTTATTCCATTTGGATCGAACCCTTACTTGACCCGCAATGTGACCAATCGGTTAGCTTTATTTGAAAGTACAATTCAACGTCCAGAGACTTTGCAGTGTGAGGACTTTATAGCGAACTGGTTCCGTAATAACGCTATGTCGACAATTAATGGTGCCGCCTATCAAAATGGCTATTCTGCTAATTGCCCGAATGGGGATGAGCGTGGAGTATATGCCGCGAACCTAGTGGTTCAAAATAATCCATCTAACTTTATTCGAACAGATGCCCATTTAGCAGTGATATTTCTCTCGGATGAAGACGAGCGAAGTGGACTTTACACGACAAGTGAATACCCTTTGGAATCTTTAGATCAGCCAGCCACCTTGTTGATGAACGTTAAGAATATTTTGGGCACTGAAAAGTACAACTCAGCTACTTTCCACGCTATCGTCGTAAAAGACAGCATATGTCTGGCGCAACAAAATTCTCAAACATTGGGTACGACTCCAAGCCCTGCAACAACAGGGCTTGTTCAAGGAAGTATCGGAAGTGTCTATTTGGCCTTCACTCCAACTTGGGGTGTAGCCGCTGACATTTGTTCTTCGAACTATACAGGTCAGTTGGGAGAAATCCAGGCGCGCATCGAAAGTAAGACCACGAGCACATTGCTCAAGTGTGAAAACCCTGAGGACTTAACCGTGAGTTTTTCAAGTAGCACCGTGAATTATAACGTGCAAGGGAAGACTCTGATCTTTTCTCAAGCACTTCCTGCGGGTTCAAGTGTAACGCTCACCTATACTTGCAGTTCAATTTAAAAAAAATTATAAATCAAAGTATTTTCCCCGTTATTTGTAAAAGTAACGGGGATATTTCGTTTTGAGACAGATACTTGAAACATCAAAAAAACGGAAAACTTTTAGACAACCCAGCCAAAGTCACTGCGTCCACATGAGATTCGTGCTGAGCGAGTCCGTTTTTTTTTCTAAACACTTTAGTACTAGACGTCTGTGCCGATAAAATTGGTATGGGTATGTTAGATAGATACAAAAAAAAAGGCGGCTTTTATCAATTACTTCAGTTGTTGGAGACCTCACCAACTGCGAAGCGGGAACAATTCTTTACCCTGATTGCAGGCGAGAGTCCGGCATGGGAAGAGGCTTTGCGTTCCAAAATTCTTACTGTGGCGCGTATCTATGAGTGGGATGCACAGTATTTGGCAGAAATCTTTTCTCGACTTCCTCCCCAAACATCCGCCTATGTTTTGCATGGCAGTCCCCAAGAACACATAGACAAAGTTTTGGCAGGACTACCTTCGATTAGTAAAAGAAAAATGATCGAGATGATTGGTGAGTCTAATCCGACTCCTGCGGAAAAAAGTACTTGCTTGGCCAAAGTGATTGCCGAAGTTCGAGGCTATTTCTCGCAAGGTATTCTTCGTTTAGATAAAGTGGATCCTGAACTTATTGTTCCAGAGAATGTTGAGGAACTTCTAAGTCATTCTTATGTCAGTCCTCCAGCAGGGGATCATTCGCAAAAGACGGATGGCAAAGGATCTTCGGTGGGCGTGTCAGAAGAGCCATCCGCTCAGGGCTCAAATCAAGAACAAGAATTCCTGCGCCGAAAAGTGAATCAACTTTCCTCGGAAGTGAATGCCTTAAAGCATGAGAATTCAGTTCTTAAGGATAAGCTCAGTCAAATCAAACGTATTGCTTAGAGGATAAAATATTTTTTGAATCAAAAAGCTTTGGCAATGCCTTGGCTTTTCCATTTCATTCAACCAAAGATTCATTCCAAAACGCGCAGCTCTAGAATCGGGATGTGTTTCCTGGGTTCTTTCTATAATTTTTGGATTTGACGTGGACAGCTCACGGCAAGTCAGACCTAATGCCTCCGGTTCAGCAGAGACAATAGCGAGATCTTCCACCAATCCTTGGCAAGCTGTTTCCCCGCCATCGTGGCGGGCTCAATTCACATTGAGAATTTCTGGGTGAAAACTCGTCGTCACTCTAAAATTCTCAATTTAAATTTTAAGTTCCCATTTAAAAGTCGATCCGACCGCAATCTAAAATCAAATCATCTCTAAACCGAAAATCGTCTCTAAGGTCGAACCTAAAATCCAATTCGAGACCACTCTTAAATCCAACGTGAATATCCACTAAAGCTAAAACTCTATGGATTTTGTCTAGACTTTAGACGATCTAGTTTTTTTCTAAATCAGGCCAAAGGTACACCGATAAAGGTATTGAAGCACGTGAGGTTAGAATGAAATTGCAAGTATGTAGTACTTTGGTTTTTGTGAGTTGTGCATTCTCTGTGGCAGTTGTGCAGGCAGAAGACGACACCAATTTCTACCAAGAGCTAACAAAGGACATTTCAGACGAAGTCGGTATCTCTGGAGCATTCCAGATCAATCCAACTGCCGTTCAAGGTGCAGTGAGTTCTCAATGTGATCCACGGCGGCTTGAAGATACGACCTTGAGTAAACAACTCTCGACCGCTCAATATCATAAAGCCGTAAAGCAGTATTTCGCAAGGTGTGAGATGGAGTTAGCATCGAAAGGGACCACGGGTCTTCCTGGAATTTTGCGCTTTACTCAATTCCAATATAAATTTTTTCAGCACCCTCAAGTTAAATCGGTGATTCTCAAGTTAGAAGACGGAACTCGAGTTCCGGGAATTCTTGCTTTAAAACAAGATAGCAGACCTCGTCCATTGGTTATCATGAGATGTGGAGTGTTTTGCTCTGCGGACGAGACGACTCCGAACACTAACTACCTAATGCATCTTTTCGATCAAAGCCCTTTTAACGTTCTAATGTTGGCAAGCCAAACGGGACTAGACTATATTGAAGCGAACAAAAAAGTTACTTTGGGTGGATTTTCCGAGGGATATGAGTCCCTGCAGGTTGGAAAGTGGATGTTGGAGAAATGGTCCGAGCGCGCACGTATTTCAAGCTTGCATTTAATGGGCGTGAGTCTTGGCGGCAACGCAGCCGTGTTCGGTGCCCACTTTAATGATCAATTTCCAAGAGAAGATGGTCGTAAAGTTTTCAGCACTGTAACTGCTATTTGCCCAGTTATCAGCTTGAAGCCCACTCTAGATCACCTGTATGGCAGCCAGATTGTTGGCTCAGTTATGTCGGCCCTAACCAAAGATCATTTCATCAAGGCTCGGCAATTTGCCGAAGATGTTCCCGATTTGTTAGAAGAAAAAAACATTCCGAGCCGATCGGGCATGTCCAACTTTATTGGAGAGTTGGCATCGACGTCTTTGCAAAGACGAGGCATTGCAAGCACCACAAGTACCTTTTTTAAGTCGAATAATTTTTGGAATTTAAAAGAAGAAGTTAAAACGCCGATGCTGGTTTGGGCATCCAAAGATGACATGGTCGTGAACAATGGAGTCAATGCGAGGACTATGCAATATGATGACACCTACGAAGACTCATCCAATGTCAGTGTTCTCAATATGAAGTACGGTAATCACTGTGGATTTTCTTCGGCTTATGGATTTCAAGCGTCGGCAGCTGTGCTAAGAAGTTTTGTTCTCTCTCATAGTCCCGAATTTAAAGCGTCTTACCAGGTAAAAGAGCTTCCCTGGACACACGGGGCTATGAAGCTTTCGCGAGACTTTCAATACGTCGGAGAGAGCTTCAAGTTTGAAGCGAAGTCTTCGGAAGTGACCGTTTCCTTTAAGATCTTTAACTCGGATGGTGGGCATGATTGTGAAAAGAAGGGGCCTTTGGCAGCACCAGGTTACTGTTTATATACCAAAGAGTATACTCTGCCCGTAAGCTCGCTGCGCGATTTAGGCGCTCGAGTTCCTCGGACCACGGCCGAAGCGCAATCACTAACAAGAGAGTTTAACACAAAAGTTGAGTTTCGCACCAAGAGTGGCCCGTTGAATGGAACACGCAGTACCGATTTTGTCATGCGATGGAAGACCGGCTTTGAATAGATCTCAACGGAGAATTCTCGTCACAGGATTTCAACCTTTTGGTGGAGAGTCTTGCAATCCCAGTGAAATCCTCCTTCAGAGTTTGAAGGGAGATTTGGCTTTTAACAGCCAAGTCGAATTTCTTTTGCTGCCAGTGTCTTTTAAGGAGTCGGTGGAAGTACTGGAAAATGCCATGTTACATAACCATTTTGACGCCGTTTTTCTTTTAGGCCAGGCAGGAGGTCGCAAGTCGCTTTCGTTGGAGCGAGTTGCGTTGAATTGGTGCGAAGCCAAGTCGGCAGACGAAGTGGGTTTTACACCTCGGGCAGGAGGAATAGTAGAAGTGGGGCCAGCTGCCTACTTCAGTTCATTGCCCTTGGATGAGTGGAAAGCGAAACTCGAAGCGCAGGGAATTCCAGCTGAGGTCTCTTTGAGCGCGGGGGGCTTTGTTTGCAACCACCTTTACTTTTGGGCGCAACACCTCGTGAAGCGAAGGGAGGCCTCGACAGAGGTGCTTTTCATTCATGTGCCTTACTTGCCTGATCAGGTGATCGAAAAGCCAGGACAACCGTCTATGGAACTCTCGGTGATGCTTGAGGGGGTTAAATGCCTTCTTCAGTGGGGACGGAGAGGATAGTCCCTCGGAGGTTCTTTATTTGGAACCTCCTTTATTGAGGGCTCGTGGGCAAGATCTATTTATAAAGCCAATATTTACGGAATTCTTTGCTCCAGGACTTTTCATCTTTTGCCAAAAGAAGATCTAAATCCTTTGGTGTGGCTTTCTTATTCTCGATCCAATCTTTAAGCGCGGGTCCACCGTTGATAACATCAAAGGCTAATTTATTTTGAACGTACTCATAAGCAAAGTCGCGATAGATAGGATAATCGGGATAAAGTTCGCGAATGACCTTTAACATCAGGGCCACTAAGCGGAACGGCTTAAACTGAGTTTGTTTAAAGTCCGCGCAGTCCGTATGAAACTGAAACCCATGACAGAGTTTGCCCTGATGTTTATGAAAAGTGGGCTCAAAAAAGCACTCTCTTAAGATGACACCTTTGTGCCATTGCGGTGCTTTTTTTTTCATTTCACGCAGTATTTTTGCAAAATCCAAATCGGAGGCGCCAATCACCTCGAGGGCGCGAGTCGTGCCTCGGCCCTCTGACAATGTTGTGCCTTCGATCAGTACGGTGCCAGGGTAGGCTCGTGCCATATTTAGTGAGGCCGCGTTTGGAGAAGGATTCACCCAAGGGCGTTTCAGGTCCCAGCCAAAGCCCGGAGCTTTGCTAGGGCTGTAGGATTTCATTTTAATAACTTCGAGTTCTAGATCGAGTTGATAGAAATTTTTAAAGTAAAGCGCAAGCTCCCCAACAGTGAGACCGTGGCGCATAGGGATGGGGGCCGCACCAACAAAGGATTCCCATCCGGGCAACATGCGAAAGCCTTCGACTTCTCGGCCTGCGGGGTTGGGGCGGTCCAAGACAATAATTTTTTTTCCGGAGAGAGCACATTCTTCCATGACGTAAAGCAAGGTCGTTATGAAAGTGTAGATGCGACAGCCCAAATCCTGAAGGTCAAAAAGCAAGACATCAAAGTGTTGCATCATTTCTGCAGTGGGGCTGCGGACCTCTCCATAGAGACTGAAAACCGGAATATTATGCAGGGGGTCCACGAAGTTCGGGCTCTCAATCATATTGTCTTGCTTGTCGCCTCGAACTCCATGTTGCGGGCCGAAGGCGCAGGAGAGCTTTATCTTTTTCGAAAGCAGGTCAAGGCTGTGTTGAAGCTCAGAATTGACGCTTGCCGGATGACACACAAGACCCACGCGCTGGCCCTTAAGAGTCTTCAATTTTTGGGTATCCTTCAGAAAAACTTCGAGTCCTAATAACATAATTTCAATCCTTATCGCCTGCGACCTCGAGTCTAGCGTGAAAATTCTTCTTGGGAAGGGCCTTCGAGGGTTAAAGATCCTTTAAGTTGGAAGATTAACTTAGTGGCATTTTTGCCTGCTGCACGACTCGAAACTATTTTAAAAGCAATTGGCGGATGAAGCACCTGAAAATTCAAGAGGTCCTGACAAATTCGCCACTTTTCTGTCAACGGAAGGTCTTGGCATCTGCTGCAGCTCGTACTATTACTTTGCGCATTCCGAGGAGGATAATATGAAACGTTTAGCTATTACATTTGGCCTTGTCGCGTCTCTAGCAGCTTGTGCTCCACAAACGAACATAAGCAGCATCTCTACAGATACTCAGGCGGCTGATGTCGTAGGGGGCGAAGTCGTGAGTCCCAAAAGTAAAATCGGACGCAGTACGGTCGGTCTTTATGAAGGTAAGCTTGGCTATATTTGTTCCGGAACTCTGATCGCTGAAAATTTGATTTTAACGGCGGCCCATTGTGTGGATCCAAAAGCTAAAGATCTGTATGCCATTTTTGCGACAGAAATGAAGAAGGCAACGAAAGAGACTTCTCGTAAGGTGGAAACCTGGGTCATTCATCCTAAATATTCACAGACAATGAAAGCTAAAGATCTCGGCGATATTGCAATCGTTCGCATTGCAGGCAAGGCTCCAGCAGGTTTTCAACCAGCTCCCTTTCTTTGGGACGAAATTAAGCTTCAAGACGGCGTTAGGACACAGGTTGCTGGATATGGCTTGAACTGGACTTGGTTGGTTAAAAAAGGTGCGGGCACGTTAAGAACGACAACTTTAAGAGTATCTGAGTCTCGTTACTCAGACACCGAGGCGACTTTGGATCAGTCTCTTAAAAAAGGTATCTGCAGTGGTGATTCCGGTGGGCCGGCCTATCTAGAGGTGAACGGGCAGCTTCATGTGTGGGGAGTTGCAAGCCGCTCGGACTCATTGCCTACAGTGCTCACTCCAAAATGTGTGATTCTTTCTGTCTTTACGCGTGTAGCGACTTACCATGATTGGATTCTTCAGACGATGAGTCAGTTGACTCAGTAGTTTTCAAGAAACAGTTTTCTAAATAAAAAACCGGCGTGTAGCCGGTTTTTTATTTTAGAACATATAGGCTATACTTATCTTGAAATTTAAACGCTCTTGCGGCGAACAGGTTTCTTTTTTAAATTTTGCTTTTTTGCGGATTTTTTTAGAGCCTGCTTTTTGCTCGCGGGCGTGCGCTTCATGTACTGCGAAGCTTTGCCGTAGCCAGCTGACTTTTTAACGTTCCGTTTTTCCGAATTATTTTTTTTAATTTTCTTTTTAGCGACTTTCTTTTTGTGTACTTGGCTGGTAGGCGGTGTTGTCTTGCGAACGACCCGTTTTTTTGCTTCAGCAAAACTTCCAAAAAAAAGAAGACTGCTCGAAAGAAGAGCGGCCACAACGTACTTCGATAAAGTTTTCATTTTCAACTCCTGCATATGCATAAAAGTAATCTCGGCTGAATCGATGCCCGACTTGAGTCCTGAGATAAGACGCCTAAATCCTAAACAATTTCTTTCACTTTTGCACAGTCTTTGCAAAATAGTTTGAGTAAGTGGCTCGGAAGAACAATGCGGCATCTGCAGGCATTAGGTTCCGTTTGAGTGCAGATCTTTTTACAGATGTTGGCCATTTTTTGTGTCCGTATCATAATGAGACAAGGTGTTTATTGATGAAGTGTATCTTTCTGGTTTTCTTTCAGTTGATAGCAATGTTTTCTCTGGCGTTTGCGATTGAAGCAGATCAGGGGAATCCGCAAGGGCTTCTTTGGCGAACGCAGGAATCGGGGCACTCTCAAGCGGCTCAACTTCTCGAAGGCAACCTAAAAAATATTTTGGAGTTCGCCCCCTTAGATTCCCTGACCAGGCAGGGGG
>JBBKWD010000271.1:0-8217 GCA_037968775.1 Bdellovibrio sp. | reverse complement strand
CTATTAGGACAATTCGGAATAATTTTTTATCAGCCAAGGTGACGGTGTACCTCTTGACCCAGTTTAGACAGTGCTAATCTGCGGCCTTTATCTACGATCAGTTCTAAATTCATCAACTCACGATACAATCCCAAATCAATTGGAATGATTTCACGCCCAGAAGCTTTACCCAATCTTTGAATATAAGTCACCTGACGTTCTGTGAGTTGCGAGGTCAAGGCTGGCTGGTCCGACAAGGACTGTTGCCAGTCTCCACCGACAATGACTTTTGCATTTACTGGCAACTTAAGAGGATTTAGAAAGTAGGCCCATGCTTTGACGGACTCTGACCGACCTTCCGGAAAGACATCAACTTCCTCCCGAGAATACAGGCTCTTGTCCGGATCTTGGCGGTTGAAGCCATGGAACTCATCTAAGAGGCCCAATAATAAATCCGAAGTTTTAAGCTCCACGAATTGGCCGGCAACCAAATCACTTCCACCACGAACCAGGGCCGGAAAGCCCACCTTTAAGCGATAGGCCGTTGCCCTAGTACGGGCAAACACTGAAGATTCCACGAAATTTTGAATCTTAGAGAAGTGAACCATTCCTTCACAAAATGATCCACAGACGAAAAAACCTGTTGTTGTCATAATCCCCCCCGAGCTGATGACAAAATGCTTTTCGAACGAAAGAAGCACGTGTGTAACAAAAACCACATACCTCCGCAAGGCCGTTCCAGAGTTTTTATTCTTTTTTCTAAGACATCTACCAATCCAAAGCACTTGATGTTTTGCGTTAATAAATAATTAAAAAGTTAAAATGCTCTACTACGTTTTGACGGCGCGTGAGCGATCTAGCATCCTTGGGTCTACGGTCTTTTTGTGATATAAAATGTACAAAGAAGCAGAATGAAAAAAATAGAAGCGATCATAAAGCCCTTCAAACTCGACGATGTCGTTGATGCCCTAGCCGAACTTGGCGTTGAAGGAATCACTGTCTCTGAAGTCCGCGGCTTTGGTCGTCAAAAAGGACGAACGGAAGTCTACAAAGGCGCAGAATATGTCGTCGACTTTCTGCCGAAAACAAAAATAGAAGTGGCTCTTCCTGATGCTCTTGTCGAGAGCGCCGTCGAAGCTATTCGCAAAACTGCCTACACAGGAAAAATTGGTGATGGAAAGATTTTTGTCATCCCTGTGGAGTCCGCTCTTCGCATCCGCACTGGTGAAAAGGATGATGAAGCTCTTTAATTATTTTCCAACCCCATGGAGGACCCCCCCCAATGAACGTAAAAGAAGCACTTAAATTCGCGCACGAAAAAGGCGCCCAAATGGTTGATCTCAAGTTCTGTGACCTTGTCGGAACTTGGCAACATCTCACAGTACCACTTCATCAGCTAACAGAAGAGGCTTTTGAAGAGGGTTTTGGTTTTGACGGAAGCTCCATTCGCGGCTGGAGAGGTATTGAAGAATCCGATATGATCATCAAGCCAGACCCTGCAACTGCTTTGATGGACCCTTTTATGCAAGTGCCAACTTTGTCAGTCATTTGTGATGTCTGTATGCCGGAAACTTTACAGGGTTATAATCGGGATCCTCGTCAAATTGTTAAAAAAGCGATCGCATATATGCAAAGCACGGGTATTGCAGATACGGCTTACTTCGGACCTGAAGCAGAGTTTTTTATTTTTGATGACGTTCGTTATGAACAAAATGGGAATTCTGCATTCTATTCGGTCGACAGCAACGAAGCGGCATGGAATTCGGGTCGCGACGAAGGCAACGCCAACATGGGTTACAAAATTCGCCCCAAGGAAGGTTACTTCCCAGCACTTCCATCCGACACTTTGCAAGACATCCGTACGGAAATTTGTATGGAGCTAGAAAAAGTGGGGATGTCAGTCGAGCGCCATCATCATGAAGTCGCCTCTGCTGGACAGTGTGAAATTAATTTTCGCTATGATACAGCTTTAAATATGGGCGACAAAATGATGTGGTTTAAGTACATCGTTCGCAACGTCGCTCTTCGCAATGGAAAAACGGCGACCTTTATGCCAAAACCTATTTTCGGAGATAACGGTTCCGGCATGCATATGCATATGTCTTTGTGGAAAGATGGGAAAAATCTTTTTGCGGGCAACAAATACGCAGGCCTTTCGGAAATGGCTTTGTACTATATTGGTGGCGTTTTGAAACATGCCCCGGCACTTTGTGGAATCATCAATCCAACAACGAACTCGTATAAACGTTTGGTTCCTGGATTTGAGGCCCCGACAAAACTTGCGTACAGCTTTAAAAATCGTTCTGCGGCCATGCGTATTCCTAATTCGGGTCCAAATCCAAAAGCGAAACGTATTGAGTTCAGAACTCCGGATCCAGCGGCAAATATTTATCTTGCTGAGGCGGCTATTTTAATGGCGGGCCTTGATGGCATCATCAATAAAATTCACCCAGGGGATCCTTTGGATAAAGATATTTACGGATTGCCTCCTCAAGAGGCAGCGAAAATACCTTCTGTTCCTGGCACTCTGGAAGAGTCCTTAAATAATTTGATGAATGACTGCAGCTTCCTGAAAAAAGGCGACGTCTTCACTGATGATATTGTCGAGACTTGGGTCCAGTACAAAATCGATAAAGAAGTTCGTCCAATTCAGCAAAGACCTGTTCCCTATGAGTTCCATTTGTATTACGATTGTTAGGTAAATATTCACGGGTCACTATCAACTGACACTACACTCTGACTTTGGAGAAGAAATGGGATCTGAAGACGTAAAGAATTTTATGGGTTATCTCTGGTATCAAGAAGAGGGCGGCATCGTCACAATTGGTATTAACGAAGACGCATTAGAAGACTTTGAAGAAATCAGCTCTGTCGATTTACCGGCAGAGCAAGAGAATGTTGAAGCAGACGTTGTCATCGGCACAATTGAAACCGACGATGGCCCCCTCGATATTTATTCTCCCGTAGCTGGAACTGTCATTGAGATCAACAGTCAAGTTTTGGAAGATTCAAATATCATCATGGAAGATCCTTACGAGGAAGGATGGCTTATCCGTATCGAGGCAGATGAAGATGCCGACGATGAGGATGAAGACGACGAAGATGATGACGAAGACGATGATGAGGATGATGACTACGAAGACGATGAAGACTAGTTAAACGCTGAAGCCTCGGATACCCCGGGGCTTTTTTCTGCGAAGAACATAAAAAATTAGAAGACTTCAATGAGCCCTGGCACCTGCAGTCAAATATATTTGACCTGATGAGCATTCGTCCCTATCTTGCCAATGTGAAGACAGCTTTTATTTTAATAATTTTCCTATTCTCATGCATCCCGACCTGGGCAACTCCGATCAAAGTACTAGTTGGCGCGTATACATTTCCTCCTTATTTTGTTGAGGGTGAAAACAACGAAGCATCCTCGGGCTTAGCGGTTGATTTGCTCCAACTTTTAAATCAAAAGCAAAAGACTTATCATTTCGAAATTGTCCTAACCTCTGCCGCCAGACGATTTCAGGATTTACAGGACAATCGTTTTCAGATCATGGTTTTTGAAAGTAAGTCTTGGGGCTGGAGTCCCTCTATCGCTACCGCCACTCGCACCTTTCACTCTGGCGGAGAGGTTTTTGTGGCCCTGAAGCAACAGGGTCGAAACCAAACTTATTTCGATAATTTGAAAATGAAACGCCTTAAAGGCTTTCGCGGATACCACTATGGGTTTTTAGGACTATCTACAGCACCTAAAGCGGCCCGAGACTATAAGCTCGAGCTGACCTCTACCCACGCAGGCAATATTCAATCCGTTATTAGCAAAAGAGCCGACATTGCCATCGTACCTAAAGAGTACCTCCCAAGTTACTTCCGAGAGAATCCCGAGGCAGAGAGTAAATTGCTGATCTCAAAAAAGCTCGATCAAGTTTATAAACTCGGCGCTATTGTTTCTGCCAAAAACAGTCCACTGACTGCTCTGGAATTGACCAAATATATTGAGCTCATTTTGAAAGATGGCTCTTGGGAGCAGGAGCTACGCAAACAAGGTCTTTGGAGCGAAGAAAATGCTCAAGAGGCGCGACCAAATAAAAGCTCAAAGCTCATATAGATATTCCAGCCCATGGCATGATTCGTTTCTTTCGGAAATGAAAGAACTGGCTTAAACTCCAAAAATATTCTGCGACTAGCTAAGGCAATTCTATACGCCGCCCCGACAGTGTAATTATCGACATACAAATTGTCGCCCTGCCACTTAAAAAGAATTCGAGCATCATATGATAAGGCCGTTTTGTCATTGATCTGTTGCAAAATAGACGGGCCATGAATCGTACCGACCTCATGATTAGTCATGGCCCAATTCTCTTCATTCAGAAAACGAAAGAGTAAATCCCGGTTGATAGCAAAGTCCGAGGTCAGTGACATCTTCTGCTCCCACTCAAGCTTGGAATCCCAACCTACTTGCATGAGATAGTGATGCACAAAAGGAGCTGTTAAAAAGTTTTTACGTGCTCTTAATTGCGCGAAATATCCGATAGGAATACTGGCTCGCACTCCACTCTCTTGATTAAATTCCCAAGGGTTTTCTTCTTTAAACTGCCGCTTGGTAATTTCGGCATTGTCGGGGGCTTCATTTTCATTTAGGTAATGGATCGGCTCATCCCATACCTTTTTTCGAATCTCTTCTCCGATGCTATCTAGGTTCGGCAACTTCAAATTCAAACTCACACTGAGGTCGCCTGTTTTGAAACCACTTTTTGAATAGTCCACTTCCTGGGCAATTCTTAAACTGCTGCCGTCGTATTCATCCACCGCTCGCTTGTCTCCGAAAACCGAATCCACTTTGTTTGCCAAGCGAATCACTCTTCGTGAAACGATTGCATAAGAACCCTCAAGGTACCCTTCTGGAACTGGCTCTTCGTCGGGCAGTTGGACGACTGGTTCAAGCAAAAAATCAGGATCATAAACATCTTGGTCATTGGCTATCGCGTCGTAGCCGTCCTGGCCAAATCCTTGCCCAGAATAAGAAGTAATAAAAAATAAAAAGGCCACAACCAACAGTTTCACCGCATTTTTATGCTAGATGACACTGCAATTTTATTGCAAGGACTATTCGCTCTCGAGGGGGCCTTACCTGTCCGAGTGTCCTTTTCTCATGGGGCGCTTATGTGCCTCCTTCTGATTGAACTTGTATATGAAATAGACCCCGACAAACACGACAAGAAATAAAAGCACTACGAGCAGTAGACTGAGCATATAAAACCTCCCTGCTTAGAAAGATAGTATCTCACTAATTTAAAAGTTCTGGAGCCCAGAGGACGCATCCGTGTCGGTATACAAGAATAGAGGTCCAGGATATTTGAGATAAATCGAAGATGCTAAGTTTATTTCTATCGAGATACTTCCACGCACTTTTCGATTAATTCGTGAAAGAAATACAGATTTTACCATCTCTTTTTCTGCGAGCTCCATATCACGATTTCCGACAAGCCATAGCTCTTGCGAAAATAATTTATGCAAAGGGCGTGGGCGTTTAAAATTCTTATTTCGTTCTTTTTCTAAACTCACCGCATTTTCGAGAATGGGCTCTTGAGTGGCCCAAATGTCGACTCTGCCTGATAAAAGTTTTCGAAAATTTCCTTGATCTACCGTCATACCTTCAATGTTTTCGGTACCCATATACTTTTTGAGTTCTTCTTCACGCATACTGCCGGATAAAACTCCGACTCGATATTTTTTAAGATCCGATAAGTTCTTGATTTGTATTCCGGGCTTAAGAGCATAGAGCCAGCAATCGTACTTTGCCAAAGGCAAAATCCAATTATACTGACTCTCTCTTTCCGCGGATTTAGCTAAGGGAAAAAACAAGGTGTTCTTCCTTTTTTTACCTCAAGTAAGGCTCTTTTCCAAGGCACCCAAGCAACTTCAAAGTTAGATATTTTGCCAGAGCGCTCCACTCTTTCGGAAACAACTTTCCCTAACAAGCCTCCAACACCCAACGGAAGGGTCGGCATTTTTTCTACGATCGGAGGATTCTCAAGGGTATAGATTCGAATATTGCCATAAGTCGACGAAACCATTAAGAGAAGACCCATTAAATAGAATACTGTTTTCATCAATTCATAATTAGATACTTTGCAAAGAATATAAACAAAAATCTATTCTTCGGCGCAAAAAGCCAAGACCCTCATCGAATTTTGCAGCCGAGTTTGTCTTTAATGTTGTCCCTCCTGCACTCGGAAATTCAATTGAGAGGAATAACATATGAATACGCTCACTTCGAACAGCCTAGTAGTAGACCCGGATCATAAAGTTTTTCGAAACCTCACTTTAAAGAGTCTCGGGTTTTAGTTGTCGGTAAATTTAGAAAACCCAAAAAACAGTGCGACTCCGTTTTCGAAAAGTTCCGTGTTTTTGCGAATATTGAAGACTCAAACGGCAGTTCTGAGAGGGTGCTCTCAAAACTCCATGGTAGGGTTAAGTTCCTTGGGTGAAAGTACTTTGCTCTGAATCGCACGATGCGATTCAAAAAGGCCGCACAGGATGGCCAGAATCACTTGAGAACCGAAAACAGCTGTATTGGCACGATAGCTACCCACAGCTAAAACCCGAGACCCCACTTTAAACACTGACAATTTTCCGCCCTTTGCAAATTCTTAGACAGTGATTTGGTCACAAATACAATGAAACACACTTTAAGGTGGCCTCAGCTTTGCTTTAGTTTGCTCCGTGAATTCAACTTTTTAATGAGGAAACCTATATGCTTAAAAAATCTGTACTCTCAATCGTTCTTGGCGTCTCCCTTATTCAAACCTCCGCACAAGCTCGTGTTGGTTCAAACTTTGAGGAGCCTAAGACCAAACTCGAAACTGACTACTCACTACTCTTAAATCCGCTTGCTTGCTTCGCTTATGGTGGCTGTGCTGCAGTGATTATGCAGGTAACGGGCGTTAATAACGTCATGGAATTTGTTGGTCACAAAAAGGCGCAAAAACAATTGGCTAAATCTATTTCAGATGCAGAGTTTTTCCGAGATCACGTTGTTTCCACCGAACCCGGCGATATCTCAAATGCTCTCTACAAAAACGTTGTGATCCGTCTTTCGAAGGGTGAACAGCTGACGACATTGGCACTTGTTAGCAACGGATCGACTTCAACCTACCAGGATGTACCATTAGAGGTGAATTCCCAGGAAATCACCGTCGACAACTACAATGCGGGAGCACTCAAAATTAACGGCCGCTTGCTTATCTCTGATGACTTATTGAAGGCTCACATGGCCACGCAAAACCTGATCTTTGATGATGTCATCAAGGTTCCAGAAGAGAGTAAGGTCAATGGTAATTCTTATAGAGCTGCCACGAATGCGTTGCTCTTAAACCAATTGATGCTTCGCGAAGTCCACACAAAAAAATAGTTATTATTCGCATGTAGCCTGAAGGTCTTGGCCTTCAGGTTTGAAGTAGTCTCCAAATTCAATTTCATTTTTTTCCCACCGAATATTTGAAACAATATTTGAAAAGGAATGCGCCTCTGTAAAAGAACGATCTAGAGTGCTCATCCTTCCTTCTGGAATGCTAGACTGCACTTTGCGATAGACGGGTGAGCATTGCCGAAGGTCCAACATGCCAGCTTCTATTTGCGCGAAATAGAATTTACTATTTTCTGCACTCACAAAAACTGAACCAGACAACAACCTTAGTGACCGATCCGCATCATAAGCAACGACCACGGGATAGGGCTTCATAAAAATATCTATATATTTAAAATGTTTTTTTAGGGGCGCTAAAAAGTCTGCTAGCTGAATTTTATCCTGAACTGCCGAAGCGTCAAAGTAGGTTTCAAAAACTCCTTTTTCCGTCAAACACCTTTTGCTTAAGGCCACGAACTCCTCGCTATAAAGTTTCGAAGCATTGAAATTCGCTGGGTACGTTGCCGTGCTCAAAATTAAATCATAGCTTCCGGGACGACACTTTCGCACAAAGGAGAATCCGTCCGCTAAGAACATATTCACCTTAGGCTTGTGTACTAAGTCGTTGTTATATTCCTTCAGTTCGGACAGTCCCTTAAAGGCCGCCGGTGCAATCTCGACAAGGTCCGTGCTTTGACTGACCGCCTGAACGGCCCAAGCTGACTGCCCTGTTCCGACCCCTACAACGAGGGCTCTAGAAAGAGGCTGATCAAAGTATTTTCCCGACAGAAGCCCAACAACGACCTCATTTCTATTTTTAATATTGTGAGACATATGAC
>JBBKWD010000270.1:0-17062 GCA_037968775.1 Bdellovibrio sp. | reverse complement strand
TAAAATTCTAATATAAACAGTGTCAAAAATCCTGTTTTTTCACTCGGGTCTAGGAAGTCTTTTCCTCATTTAGACCCATTTAAAACTCATTACCTTCACTCTTATGATCGGGCTAACTCAAACGTTAGCGCCCGGTCGCAAGCTTTAGCGCCCAATCTCAAGGGCTGACAGAGCCATATCTTTAGAGGCCTGTAAGGCCGTCACATTGGCCTCATAAGATCTAGATGCCTGTATCATATTGGTCATCTCTTCCATCAAATTGATATTCGGATAGCCCACATAACCCTCAGGATTTGCATCTGGGTGGTCGGGCTCGTACTTCAAGAGAGGCGCCTTGCGGTCTGAAATCACGTCTGTTACCTGCACTCGCTGAAAGCTGCCGCGCGGATCCGTTGAAGAGATAATTTCTCCAAAGTTTTTTGCGTCTGGCATCGACTCAAAAACCACGTCCTTACGGCGATAGGCTCCGCCTTCTGGAGTTTGGGTGGTATTGATATTTGCGATATTGCTGGCAATCGTATTCATGCGCATTCTTTGCGCTGCCATACCACTGCTACTCACTCTCATCCCAGTTAAAAAATCAGCCATTGTCTACCCCCGACCTATCGACCGTCAGATGCCGCATATTTTAATGCTGCCATCTTTTTATTAATCAGCTGCAAAGCAGATTTATACAGAATTGCATTCTCTGATAGGGCCGACATTTCTTTTTCCAAATCGACCGTATTGCCGTCGTTGTTCACAGCCCCCTCGGGGTCCTCGTAAATATCGGGCCGAGTTTTTGCCACTGATAATCCACCCACAGCGAAATGATCCTTGCTGCTGGTGCTTAAACTATTCGCGCCATCTGTATCCAAAGCGCGGCTTAGGGCGTTTTCAAAATCCATTCTTTTTGCGTGGTAGCCCGGGGTTTCGGCATTTGCAATATTGGATGAAACCACATTGTTTCGCACTTGCCGCATCGCAATCGATGATGCCAGTGCATTTGTGGTTTTGTCGAAAAGTCCGCTCATATGACCCCCTCGGTTTCTTTGTATTCATTCAACTTATTTCTTAAAGTACGAATGCTAATTCCCAACATCTGAGCGGCCCGCGTGCGGTTCTGAGCCGTCAACTCTAAGGTCTGTAAGATAAGACGCTTCTCAACCTCAGAAAGGGACATTCCTGGACCATAATCGACGTCAATTTCTTCGATGATGTTCTCAAGTCGAATATCTTGCTCGCCTACGTATGAATTTTTTGCTAAGACCACGGCGCGCTCTAGCACATTCTCGAGTTCTCGAATATTGCCCGGCCAGCTCCAGCAGGCCAAACGCTTCTGGGCTTCTGGTGAAAGTATCAAACCAGCGCGACCGTGCATGATCTGTGTCACTTCCAAAATAAAATCTATAATATTTTGCATGTCTTCAGCGCGATCTTCCAAACGCGGCAGCTCAAGATGCACGACGGCTAGCTTATAAAATAGATCCTGACGAAATTGATCCTGCTTAACCATCGAACGTAAATCCCGACGAGTCGTCGAAATAAATCGCGGCTTGTTCGGATGCTCTAAGAGCTTCATCAATTCGGTTTGCAGGTGAGGAGAAGCGCAATCAAGATCTTCAATGATCAAAGTTCCGCCTTCAATTTTTGAAAAATCAAATCCTCCCGGATTGCGACATTCCAATACAAATATTCGCGCAGAGCGACTCTTCGTATAAATGTAGCGAGCCAAACTTGTCTTACCAACTCCCGCGTCGCCTACTATAAGCAAACTGACTTGCGTAGTAGCCAACTGGAGGGACAACTGCTTTACTTCACGCACCTTTGAGTTCTCTATATGTAAAGCGTCAAAGTCAAAATACGACATTACTACTCCTGCTTATTTTTCTACTTAGCTTTTTCGTTCTCAGACATCGCTGGAATTCTCTTAATGTACTTTTTGTAGCCATCTCTCCACTCCGAGTTTTTTAATTGCTCTTGTGCTAGATTCTTCCAAAAACCACTTTTTTCACCTTTAAAGTCATTCCAAACCTCAGCCGCCTTTTGAATTTCACCGCGCTGAAAATAAAGTTGACCCAACTTGTACCGCAACGAAGATAGAGGTCTTTTGTCTTCGTACTTTTCTAAAAGATTTTGATATGCCGTGATCGCAGCCTCCGTCTTATTTTGACGAAGTAAAATGTCGCCGGTCATTTCAAGAGCCTTTGCATGCACTGCTGCCGCCACATTGGTAGAGTCCGTAGCTAACTGGTCGACCATCTTGAGAGCTTGAAGGGCCTCATCTGGTTTTTTTTGTTTTTCTTGAAGTTCTGCCAACCGCAAATAAGGTTCAGCAACCAAATCCGGTTGCCCCTTCCAAGTTTTTAGAAGCTCACCGAGATAACGAATGGCCGAGTCGGTGTCGCCCCGTTTTTCAAGCAAATGAACCGCGAGTTCCACTCGTTCGATTTGCTCATCTTCAGAAAGCTTTTCTGGGCTTTTGATGTTCTTAAGGTACTCATAGGCCTGATTGAGCTTTTCGCCCTTAGAATACACGGCACCGAGTCTTAGGTTTAGTTCGTCTTCAGACGGCAGTTTTTCAGTAACGCTTAATTCTTTAGCCTCAGGAGTGCCGCGCAATGCATAAATTTTATTCAGCACATCTCTGTAATACTTTTCTGCCTCAATCGGGACGCCTGCCATTTCGAAGGCTTTTCCGAGATTAAATTTTGTATCGAGTCTTTTGGAATTCTTGAGCCAATTGTCGGCAAACTTATTATGTGTTTTCAGTGCTGAAATAAAATCGCCGCTTTCAATTTCAGATTGAATTTGTTCGTTGATATTTCCAACAATACGACTAGAAATCAAAGGCACATCCACCGTCGAAGGATGTTCTTTATAATATTTGGACAAAAGATTTACCGAACTTTGATAGTCTCCACGAGAAGCATAACCATCGGCCACCATCACCGTGGCGAATTGCTCGATATTCGGCAGATCAATTTTTTTGGCTAAAGACATGATCTCTTCGACTGCATTTTGAACTTCTTTTGGTTTCATGCCTTTCATACGAGCACTCACCAAACGGAGACGTGCGATGATGGCTCCTGGATTTTCGCCGTACCGGAAGTATGTTTCCAGATACGCACCCATTACACGCGTTTTGTTGGCACCCAAAATCTCGAGCAACTCTCCGAGGCGAGTCATCGCAAACGGAGAATGATCACTGCTTGGAAACTTTCGCACAAAATCCTTATAAACATCTAAGCTTTGTGTGTATTTCTTGAGACCAAAGAGGGATTCTGCCTGATTAAAATAGGCGTTCGGAAAATAGCTTTGTCCTTCCGGGTATTTCTTAAGAGCGCTTTGGTATTCCTCAACAGCCTTTGAGTAGTTCTTTGCACGCGTCCACACATCACCGCGACGATACGCGGCTTCAACTTTCAAGTCATTCGTCGTCGCTGTTTTTTCAAGGTCATTGAATTTCTCAATTGCGTCCTGCCATTTATTTATCTTGGTGTAGGCCAAGGCAGAACCCAGTTTTGCTAGGTCCTTGGATAAAGGCCCGTAATTTTTTTCATTCGAGTGATCGTTAAAATATCGAACAGCGTTCAGGTTGTCGCCTTTTTCTAGAGCCAGATATCCCATCTTTAATGAGGTCCGCTCGGCCAAGGGTGACTTAGGATTTTTTTGAATCGCTTCTTTATACAGCTGCATAGCTTCTTCGTAATCAGAAGGTCGCCCAAGCTCTTGCCACTGAGCCAAACGAACGTCAGCTGTCATAAAATCAATAATCTCATTGTAATCAGACTTCGGATATTTGTTACCAAACCACTTTTGAGTTTTTAAATAGACGCCGTAACGCTTTTTCTCAAAAAGAGTGAGTAATAGACGCGCTTGTTTATTTTCATCCGTATTTTTTGACGAGATCTCATAGATCGTCGGCGATACTTTGATTTTTTCCCATTGAGCTACGGTCGTGTCCAGCATCGGGAACGGAATATAGTAGTTGCTCTTGGCCTTGATTATTGAGGACTCTTTGATTTCATAGTCCTTTATAGAGAAGCGTTCAAACTCAGGATCGCCGCCATCAAAGATTCCCCCTTGAACGGGAGAAGTCTCGACCGCCGCGACTGGTACCCCCTGAGGTGCAATCGTCAAGGCGTCACTCGTCGCAGGTTTTCTGTTCGCATCTTTAGTATTGCGTTTTACCAACGATTTTGGGACCTTAGCCGGAAGCTCCATTGTCGTTTGTTTGTCCTTGGCTTTAGTGTTTGCAGCCGTACTTTTGAAATTTGGATTGACGTAAAAATCCATAATCAACCGAGATGGCTGATCCGTCAGATAATCAAAGGTATCGATATTTTCACCGGATAGTGTAAAGCTGATAACCGAGTTACCATCTGGCCCCTTGGGTTCCACAGAAACTTGCGTAACGAAATCACTTTTAAATGAATTCAATGTATGGATCGTTGAATCATCAAGGGCTGGCACAGTCATTTGCACAACGGCCTGGCCTTTGACATCAAGTCTCTTGACGTCATAGTTCCAGTTTTGTTGGCCGAACAATTCCAAGTGAACGGTGTCCCCTTGAAAATTAATCACTCCATTTACTTTATTGGCCGCCATTACAGCTAGACCAAAGAACAGGCATCCTGCCACAGCTAAAAATCGCAAAGTGTCCACTCCTTGAACCCCTTTTCTATCCTGCCTCGTGCTAATGCACATAGAGTGCCAGCACTTTGAGCGGGTCTATGGCAAATATGTTCAAGATGGGCAAAAAGTTTCATAGAATTCTTGTCGGGCCTGACAAACTCATGACGGGGACCTTAGTCCTATTTGCTTTAAAATGACTGAACTTTCCCAATAAGGATTCCGATAGTTAGTTGATATGAGAAACCACCTAGTCATTTTCATCCTCAGTTTATTTCTCAATGCGTGCGTCTCCGTAGAGCTCCCCGGCTCCAAGGTGTCGTCAGCAAAAGACGTGCAGCTGCAGGAACCTGCAGCACCATTTAAACCTATTAAGTCGGCAAACGCGGATCGAGCCTGGCAAAGCGAAAAAAGTGGAAACACGATTTCATATCTTTCAGAATGCGGAAATGCGACAGATCCAAGCTTGCTACAACTAGAAACCGACTCGTTAGCTGCGGTTTCTAAAATGGACATTATTTCCACAAAAGTTTTCGATTTCAATTCACGCGCTGGACGCTCGACTACGGTTTCAGGCGAGGTCGACGGCGTGCCGATAAAATTGGAACTCTTGGTGTTTAAAAAGAATGGCTGCAACTTCACGCTGAGCTTCGGCGGCGTTCTTAAGAACTTCGATTCCGAACAAAAATACTTTGAAGATTTCAAAAATCACTTTAAGGCACCTTAATGGATATGTCCCAGCTCCATATAGTCATTTTTATGCGCGAGTTTCTGCACTTTCTGGGCGGAATTGGTATTTTGTCGCGCCAAGTGATGCGAGAACTGGTCACAGGACGTATCTATTGGAAGCTTTTGATTGAGCAGGTTTATCAAATCGGCGTGCGTTCACTGCCTTTAATTCTCATCACCGCAATCAGCATCGGAATGGTGATGTCATTGCAGTTCGGCCTGGGACTTGAAAAGTTCGGCGGAAAACTTTATGTCCCGAAACTTCTGGCGGTCACCATCCTTCGGGAAATGGGCCCCGTATTTACAAGTCTGATGCTGGCGGCTCGCGTGGGCGCGGGGATCGCCAGTGAAATTGGCAGTATGGTCGTGACTCAACAAGTAGATGCAATTCGCGCTCTGGGAACCTCGCCTATTAAAAGAATCGTTATTCCGCGAGTGTTGGCTTGTTTGATCACCCTGCCGATTTTGGTTTCAATGGCCAATATCGTCGGCAACCTGGGCGGATTGATCATTGGCGCAACGGAGTTAAATTTAGATCCGAATTTCTATCTCTTGAAAGTTCTATCCACTTCAACGATCCAAGACTATCTCTCCGGGTTTGGGAAGACCTTCTTTTTTGCTCTTTTTATCGCAATCCCGTCTTGCTATTTTGGCCTCACCGTTAAAAACGGTACAAAAGAGGTCGGCATTGCAACGACTAAGGCTGTCGTGGTTTCCTCTATCATGATCGTGATCGGTGACTTTTTTCTCTCGAAGCTTTTCTGGGTTCTGGAGAAAATGATATGAGCCAGACGAGGCAAGGCTTTATAGAGGTCATCGACTTTCAAAAATCCTTTGGTAGTAAAAAGGTTCATCAAGGCGTGAGCTTTTATGTCAAAAAGGGCGAGTGCCTGGGACTCATCGGTGGATCCGGTACAGGAAAGAGCGTCCTTTTGCGCAGTCTCGTGGGTCTTGAAAAGCCGGACAGTGGGAAAATTTTAATTGATGGCGTGGATATCACAAATATGCGCGAAACAGAGCTTGGTGAAATTCGAAAAAAAGTGGCCTATGCCTTTCAAGGTGGCGCTCTTTTTGACTCTATGACCGTCTATGAGAATCTTGCTTATCCATTGCGCGAGCACTTCAACCTGTCAGAAAAAGAAGTTTCGAAGCAAATTTTAGATCAGCTTGCAGAGTTCGGTCTCGCTGGGCAGGAAAGTCTTTACCCGTCCAGTCTCTCTGGTGGAATGCAAAAGCGTGTGGGTTTAGCCCGAGCAATCATGATGCATCCAGATGTTGTCCTGTACGATGAACCCACGGCTGGACTCGATCCCTACAATACAAAACGCATTCAAGAATCGATCCTGAATTTAAAAGCTAAAGGCGTGACCTCTATTCTGGTCACCCACGATATGCCAACCGTATATGCAGTTTGCGACAAGGTTGCGCTGCTAAAAAACGGACGCATTAGTGAGCAGTTTACCATCGAAAATTTAAACTCAGAAACTGACGGTCCTATGGCTGAATTTATTAACGGAGAAAGTGCCTAATGGAATCAAGCTCTAGTACTCAACTAAAGGTCGGAATTTATTTGGCGATTGGCATTGCTGTGATTCTGGCGTCCATCTTTTTCTTAGGAGCAGATAAGGCTCTTTTCACACGTTATATTCGCTTGCACGCGCATTTTGAAGAGGTGCAAGGTCTAGCAATTGGAAGCGTGGTTTCACTTTCTGGCGTGACTGTGGGAAATGTCGAAGACATTGTGTTTTTGCCGGAAAAAAATGCTTTGGATTTGAAACTAAAAATTAACGAGAACTACATCAATCGCATCCGCAAGGGCTCTCAAGTAGAGATCCGCACCCAAGGCGCCTTGGGCGATAAGTTCGTCTTTATTATTCCTTCTTCCCCCAAAGAGCCGGCTGTCAATGAGGGCGATGTCCTAGATGTGGCTAAAGCAACAGACGTCTTTGGTATCATCTCAGAGCGTGGCAAAGAAACCTCGCAGATTTTTGATATCATCAACGAATTACACAAGGCCGTTTATAGTTTAAATGCCAACAACCGCCTCGCGCATACAATGGCTAATATTGAATCTGCCAGCTCAAATTTAAGTCTAGCCAGCAAAGATGCACAAAATGCTTTCGCGCAACTCAACCTCAATAACAGCGGGCAAAAGCTTGGAAGCTCACTGGAAAAGCTTGATACGATTTTAACTAAGATTGATCGCGGCGAAGGAACCTTGGGTGCTTTGATAAACGACCCGACGGTTCACAATCAGCTTAAAACTTTCTTAGGTGGATCTTCACGTAAAAACCACGTGAAGTCGTTGTTGCGCACTTCGATTGAAAAAGAAGACTAGGCCAGTAAAGTAACCCCACGTCTCACAATATTTACTGTTTGGAAAAGTCTATAAACCAGCGCTTTTTGATTGGCCCAAATCCGCCTCGATCCAAGCGCGAAGATAGTCCGCCATGACAGGTGTGTCTAGAGACAACCCTAGTACGGAGAGCAATTCTTGAGAAGACACCGATCCTCCCGTTCTTTTTAGAAATCGCGCTTTGATCATACCAATCGCGATAACCTCGTTTTTTGAAGTAAACCTGTGCTCAAGATAAATATACTTATCATCCCAAGCCAATATTTTGGTGCGAAGTTCGAACTTTTGAAATGCTTGGAGCGATCGCCGAAAACGAATTGTTTCAGATGCAACCACGGGGTACCACCCCTCAATAGCAATTTTTTCTGCTGCCCCCGCTCTGATCATGTAGTCAACACGAGCCAAATCTTGCAATGAAAGGTAAACACCCTTATTCATGTGGCGTAGGACATCCAAGTCTGTTGGCCAAACCCGAAATGGCGTCGCACATTCTCCTAATAGATCAGTTTTGGATCGAAACCTAGCAAACAACGAAATAAACATCAGACGAAAAAAAAGATTCATATCTACCCGACTTTTAGTCTCATCGCTCCCAATCAGCCATCTGTTTTACAATGTGACCTAGCTGCGGAATTTCAATGCCTCTAAGGCTGGTTTCCAAATTTGGTTCATCCGCACTGAAGTGATGTTCAACTTCCCGCGCGGGAAGGCCGGGCGATCTGTTGCCTCAGCTCATTTTTCTGCGGATTTCCAAAAAATGCTTCGGCGAAGAAGCCTCATCATAAAATAGGGCTTTGATTCTTTTGATGTTTTTTACGAAAAATATATCGAAAGC
The DNA here is from genome assembly GCA_037968775.1 of Bdellovibrio sp. GTDB lineage: Bacteria > Bdellovibrionota > Bdellovibrionia > Bdellovibrionales > Bdellovibrionaceae > Bdellovibrio. The sequence continues at coordinate 8,528 of JBBKWD010000270.1, read as the reverse complement.
TATGACGGTATCGTCGAATGCCTTAAGGACCTGACTTATCATATTGAAAGGCACTTGCCCAGTGGATGGGAATTTTTTATTCCCGACGACCTCGTTGGCGACGCCTTAGCTAAGAACATTGTCGGTTTTAGAATTAAAGCAGATGAGGTCAATTTTAAAAAGATGATGAGGCAAAACAGAACACCTGCTGATCGCGCAGGTGTTCTCAAGGGACTCAAAACTAGAAATGACGACAACAGTCGGTCGATACTGAATGAAATGAGAAGACTTTTTTTCCCAAATGGAGATTTAAGGTGAGTGACCACCGAAGATAATAATTTTTTCGTATGGGTTGTGTCACCAACGCCACCGACGAATCATCAAAGTTGAAAGCCCACGGCCCCGCACCACCTTGAATTGAATCGATTCGGCTCAAATCGTTTAAGATAAAATTCTAGCGAGAGTTCCGGGTGGGCGATGGTAGGTTGAGCTTTTTCATATTTCGCTTGTCCTTTTTCAGCTTCTATCCATGAAAAACCGCTTCAATGTTGTGTCCATCTGGATCCAACACGAAGGCTCAATTTTCCTGATAATGTGGACGTGGGCCTGGCTTACCATTGTCTCGGCCACCCGCTGAAATAGCTGCCGAGTAGAACTCGTCAACTTTCTTGCGACTATCCACTTTGAATGCAACATGTACATGAGGTTTATTTGGTGTACCTTCGGATCTCCAAAAATCAGGCTTCGGGGGTTCGCCAAATCCACAAACACCAATCCCGCCAGTATGCTGGGTCGGAACTTCCATCGGCATTTTATAGCCCAGAGGTTTCAATGCTTCTTCATAAAAAAGTTTGCTCTTGTTGTAGTCGCTAACTGTCACGCCAGTATGATCAATCATTTAAAATCTCCCCCTCATAATAGTCGACCGACGGCTGATCTTTTATCAACATTCGCACCCAAGGGGACGCTCCGCTCATGAAACCTTTAGATGAATCCGCCATTGCAAACGCAGCTATCTTTTTGGAGTCAGGATAACCTACAACTTCAACTGGATTGAGAGTCGATATACAAAGCAATTTTAAAACTGATTGTGAACTATTCCGAATTGAATGTGAATGATCAGGTCCGACCGGAAAAGCGATATAGTCACCGGCAGCGATTTCTAATTCATCTTTGCCAATCCTGGCATGTCCTCTGCCTTCAACGACAAAGACTGCCTCTTCGTTCGATGTATGAAAGTGATTTGGGAAAGCCTGTTTGCCGGGTTGGATTTCGATATAGGACGTTCCAATGGATTTTGCGCCCACATGGGGGCCCAATCTCCGACCAATAAAACCAAATTTTGCCCCACGCGATTCAACACGAGGCTCTACTTCAGAGATGTTAATAATGTTGGGATGTTTTTTATTATCCACTCTTAACCCCTTTCAGGCTCTTAGCGTCGCTCAAAACTATTGATTCCCCGCGGAACCTCGAAGCCGAAAACTCTTCGCTCCGGAGGGCTGACCTTTTTCATCAGCGCCTTCCACTCCGTAGCTCGTTGATACTACATGTTTAGTTTTCTAGTGTCCAAGTAAAGTACTTAGAAACTCCTCGATAAAAGCGGCCGGTCAGTCCAGGCAATCACTTTTCTGTAAGGCCCCCTTTCAAACAACTATTGTGCGAAAAGTGAGGTTGATACGCGGGGAATGTACTTTTTTTGTCGGAGGCAATCGGTGCATCCAAAATGTTTGAGTAGCCCCAGCCATAACCAGTAAGCTACCATGCTCTAAGTCTTTTGAAACTTTTTGTTTGGACTGCTTGTGCTTTAGTAAAAATTTACGCTCAGCTCCAAAACTAAGTGAACCAATGGCCCCATTCCTTTTTATCTCCCTCTCCTCATCACTATGCCAAGCCATTCCCTCGCTGCCGTCATGATACAGGTTAAGCAGGCACGAATTATAATATTCACCGCTCCTGGATTCCACAATTTCTTTGAGTTCCCTTAAAATTGGGACCCATGGCAGAGCCGTTCTCGTTACTTTTGAATATGTATAAGAAAAAATGGAGTCTGCGTACCATGCTACTTTTCGTTTGGTAATAATTCTTTTGCCAAAAATAACTGCTTCGTCATTTTTCCAAGCAATCTCTTTGAGTAAAATTTCATAATATTGATCAGCCTCATCTTTTGAAACTACCGGACCGTGGTAATAAACCTCACCATCTTCAGGAAGAAGGTTTCTCGGCGACTGGCTTGAATAACCGAAGAGGTCCATCTTATACCCTTTCTTTATCTCTCTTGGCCGCAATCACGCTTGCCCCTTCTGCTGCGAAGAGTTTTGCCGTGGCACGACCGATCCCTGAACTCGCTCCAGTTATAATTGCTACTTTGCCATCAAGTGCTTTCACCATTTGCCTCCTCTTAATATTTTCAAAGTAGGAGACTTCTATTGATTAATCGACCCGATTCTTGCGGACTTCATGTATAAGCCGTATTTACTTGCCCCGAACACCGTTAGACCGCTTCCGAAGTTTTTTAATGTTTGGATTTAAACTCGCACTAACAGATAGTTAGGTCTTTGAAGTTTAGTGCCAGGAGAGGTACGAGTTCACGTCTATCGGATTGGCAAAAGAACTTTCCGATTTCTGAGTGGCTCAAATGTAGACACTCCAACGTAAGACTAGTTTTTTTTGAGAGGCACTAATTCGAAGCTGGATCGTTCAGATCGACGCGAAGTTATGAGGTGCAATCCCAAGACCGAACGAATATACTTAGATTATGCACTGTGTTTTTTACTCGCAGGTTCATTTGTTTCTTGAAGGAGAAAACTGTGTCAAAAATTTTGGTTATTACGTTGTTGCTTTTTTCTCTTCATGCTCGGGCGGAGACTTGGACTGTGGCTACTCTAGAGTGGCCACCTTTTACGTGCGAAAAGTGCCCTGACCAAGGAATAGGATGTAAAGTCCTAAGGAATTCTTTAAGGACGGCGGGTATTGATGTAAAGTTCATTTTTTTCCCATGGTCAAGAGCGATGAAAGAATCGGCGAAAAGCAACATGGTCGGGTTCTACCCTGGCTGGATCGAGGATCTCCCGCCTGGATATCACCGTTCTGCAGAAGTTTTCAGGTCTCCAGTTGGTTTTGTTGAACCAACGAACAAACCTCTTAAGTGGACAAAATTAGAGGATCTCAAAGGAAAACTCATAGGTACGGTTCTAGACTATGGCAATACCAAAGAGTTTAACGACTACGTTGCGAGCGGCGTGATAAAGTCAGAAATTGTGACCTCCGACAATATCAATCTTCATAAGGTGGCCGCCGGAAGGATCGACGGGGCATTCATTGATCTAAACAATGCGAAGTACATGTTAAAGTTCGATTCTCCAGAAATAAAAAGCAAGGTTCACGTCAATGAGAAGATTTTGGATATGAAGGGCCTGTACCTTGTCTTCAATGGACATTCCAAGGATAAAGTAGAAAAATTAAAGAAGGCTCTTTCTACGATAAATGCACAGAAAATGGTTGAAGAGTACTTGGCACAGTATTTTATGGAGAAGTAGTATTCTTTGCCGCTGGACAATTGTAAGGAGAGGGCTGTGCACCACCAGCCCCAGCTTCCACAATCCGGGCCCACCTCACACTAAACTCATGCATTGTAGAAAAACCCAATCGCTCTATTGGGTTTGTTTTTCAAGCTCAGCGCTGTATTCGGAAAAGTAGTCTTCAATATATTTTTCGAATTTCTTTCTGTTAAATAACGAGTTAAATGTCTTTAAATAAAGACGCCCATCTGGACTATCTCTAAATGCAATCTTATACTCAGACTCTTCGACCGGACGCGAGTTTATTTGCAGCTTCGAGGCAACTTTCTGAACCCGCGAAGATGAGGTGGTTAGATAATGAAACATCGTCGCATCAATAAAAATATAATCTACCCTCTTATTGGCCAACTTTAAAAGATTAGAAGTATCATCGGTGGCGGATTCCAAATTTATTTTTTTACTGTCAATCGCCTTTTTAAACTCCGGTGGCAACGTGTACTGCAAAACATGGCTACCGACAAAGCTTGAGAGATCTTCAGGCTTATTCCACTTAATTGGGTGGTCTTTACGCTCCGCAATCACCCAAGGGCTCGTAGTAATAGTTTTCGAATAGCTGAACCCCAGAAGGTGTTCTTCATAATCCGTCAACGGAAATACGGCATGAACGGAGAGATCCTTACGGGCGATGATCTTCGCTCTCAAAAGAGGCGCGAACGTAACCTTCAATTTATATCCCATATCCTCAAGCGACTTGGCTAAAGCGTACACAATAGCCCCTTTGTGGGGAAGAGACTCATCCATCCAAGGTGGAGCCTCATAGGAAACAATATGGATGGTCCGAACCTTGCCATACGATGAGGAGTTGAAAGCCAGAATCGCGACGAAAGAAATAAGGAACCCTTTAATAGGCAACATGATGAAATTTTACGAACTTTAACTCCAAAAGGCGAAATAAATTTAGGCAAATAGAATTAATCTCGTTCTAATTCAAAATTCGGATCAAACTATATCTCGTCTCTGTTTGAGACTTATCCCAAAAAAGGAGCGCCCGAAACAATTTTTTTTCGCCATACCTGCCTCAACTCGAGATCACGGCCCTTGACCAGCCATAAACGACAACTAGTATTCTGAGAAAATACCACTCTTATCGTACTTGGTGTTGAGCATCACTGCGTACCAAAGTGAGCCTAATACTCACTAGAGATGTTTTGGTCAGCCTATTAAGATTGCAGTCATTTTGTCCGATTGATTAACTGATGTTGATAAAAAAATTGCGTGGCTCATTATGAGAAATTTTATTTCGCTTTCTGGTCGCTCAATATCGCGAAAAATTCTGCTCGCCATTTTACTGGTCAGCTCGATTGTTACAACAGTTATGACAGCCGCACAATTGAGTTTTGAATACTTTCAAGACGTGGGAGTAATCCAAAAGAGTTTCGAACTGATTAATAAAGGCTATAATAGAAGTATAAGCTCATCCGTCTGGGATCTACACCACAAACAGCTTGAAACTCAACTCGAAGGAATCGTCACGAACCCCTCCATCTTATATGTTGAAATCAAAAATGACGCCGAGCTTGTGGCAAGTGCGGGGATTATGCCGGAGGGCAACACAGTTCATCGAACTTTTGTTCTTAAACACAAAACACGAGAACGCGATGTTGACATTGGGCAAATGGTTATTTATGCAAATTTAGATATTGTTTATCAAAAGTTAAGTCGAAGACTTTTATTTCTCTTCTTTACTCAATTTTTAAAAACGGTCATCCTTTCGTCGGTAATCTACCTCGTCATTCAAGGATTGTTGACCCGGCATCTTATCCTGATCAGCTCCTACTTAAAAAGTCTAAACGTGAATTCGGATGAATCTAAGTTAGAGCTTAATCGCAGAACTAGAAACTCCGAAGACCATAAAGACGAACTCGATGCCGTTGTTAACTCCATAAATCAAATGAAAAATAACTTGAGGGCCTCTTACCAAGAATTAGAGGTACTCAATCACGAGCTCGAGAATAGAGTCACTGAAAAGACCGAAACTATTTTAAGTCAAAGACAGCAATTGGAGTATGGAGCTAAAATGTCCGCTCTAGGGGAAATGGCCGGCGGCATTGCTCACGAAATAAACACTCCTTTGGCTACCGTTCAGCTCTATACCGAAATTCTTTTGGGAAAAATCAACGAGGCGGAAATCGACAGAGGCGAAGTAAGTAACGTTTTGAATGTTAATTTAGAAACAACCCGAAGGATTGCACGCATCATTCAAGGCCTCAGAACTTTTTCTCGCAATGGTACGAATGATCCGGTGGAGCCTGCTTCAATTTCCCAAATCGTCCACCACACGATATCCCTCTGCCAAGAGCGCATGAAGTTTCATAAAATTGACTTGGACGTTAATCAGATCTCTGAAGATCTGTTGGTCTGTTGCCGAGAGGTTGAAATCAGCCAGGTCTTATTGAATATTCTAAATAATGCCCATGATGCTGTCGAGGATAGAGAGCAGCGCTGGATTCGAGTTGATGTCCAAGAAACCGAATCCGATGTCGAAATTTCAATAGTAGATAGTGGTGCTGGGATTCCGGCTGAAATCAAAGAAAAAGTATTTCAGCCGTTCTTCACCACAAAGCCCGTAGGCAAAGGCACCGGTCTAGGGCTAAGTATCTCGAAAGGAATTATTGACAGCCACAAGGGAAGTTTGACGATCGATAACTTCAAAGGCCATACACGAATTAAAATCACCTTGCCCAAACTCTTTGGTTCAGATTCACAAATGGCTTCCTAAGAACTAGAATACTTGTGTCCTCAAACGGTGTCGCTCACATCGGGTGTGAGACCACCAAGGTAGCAAAAATAATTTTCCATTGCACGAGCCCATCCGTGTCGCGTTGGTGACTCAGATTCTTCCAATCTTTTTGACCGTATTGCGTGCGAACATCAATGTTCGCACGATGGCCTCTTTGCCTTCGAATTGCTTTTTTAACTCTAATACTTGATCGCGAATCCACACACTAGTCCTCATTTTGGTCATGGCTCAACTCTAAAGGGGGCAGCTCACATGAAATCAGACTACCTACATTTCAGAATATCTTCTTAAGATGAGAATTCTCAAAATAAGAACTTGGCATTAAGTCGCTCCCAGCGCATTGAGGTCAAACGAACCGAAAAACCTTCAGAGAAAGTCAAATTAGTCCGATGACTAGATAGTAGAAATTACGTAGCAGAACTCGTTACTGTGAGGCCAAATTCCATGAAGCGCTTCATATACCTTTCTTTCCCTTTTATACTCACCATGAACCTGGTGTTCGTTGCCCTTCTTGTTGTGGTGTATTATGAAATCGATACCCTCAATCAAAATTATTCTGAATTTTATTCGGCTCGCGACCTTTCCGAAGAGCTCAAGTACTCCTCTGACGAGCTGACTCGAGTAGCCCGATCATACGCTGTAACTGGCGATCAATCCTATCGCACTGATTTTCAAAGAATTCTTGATGTTCGCAATGGTATCGCTCCGAGGTCTTCAGATACACTCATTGCTCCAAACCAAAAAGTTCCTCTGCGCGAGCTGATAAAGGGAGTCCACCCAACGGAGGCCGAATTTCAACATCTGAAACAGTCTGAAAATTTTTCTAACGATCTTGTCAACCTCGAGACAGAAGCATTCAATGCAATGAAAGGCTTCTTTAAAGACTCCAAGGGGCAATATTCCATAAAAGCAAAGTCGAACCAGGCACTAGCAGTCGATCTGTTGTACGGAAAACAGTACCACCTAAGTAAGACTAAGATCATGGAGCCGATCTACCAATTTCAAAGAGACATCCACTCAAGAATGGCCCAGAAGATCTCCCGTACTGAAGAGCATGCAAAAAGAACACTTTTATATTTTATATCGGTTTTAATTGTTTCAGTGATCTTTACTTGTATGAGCTTTTCTATTCTCCGCAGACTATTTATGGAAAATCAAGACTATCAAAAAAATCTTGAGACTATGGTCGAAAAAAGAACAAGTGAAGCAGAAGAGTCTCGGCATCAAATGTTGGCTCAGGAAAAGCTCGCTTCCCTTGGGGTTCTCGCTGCCGGAATCGCGCATGAACTCAAGAATCCTCTTAACATTATTATCAATGCCGCCCGTTTAAATGAACATCTCCTTAGCGCGGTCATTATCCCAGAAGTCAAAGATTCCAATACTTTTACGAGAGAAAATACGGAGACCATAGTTTCAACCGCTGAACAAGTGATTCAAATGTCAAAAATAATTACCACCAACTCAGAACGAGCTGACTCAATTGTCAAAAGTATTCTCTACCAATCAAGTTCAGGAAAGCCAACTCTAAAAACAATGGACTTTGGCAAACTCGTTCAGAACTCCTTCGATTTAGCGCACCACTCAATGTGCGCCACGAAAAGAATAGAGTATAATTTTGTTAATAACATTCAAGACGTAGGGATGATTCCAAGCTATGAAGAGTTCAGTAGGGCCGTTATCAATTTGGTCGACAATTCTTTTGATGCGCTAATAGAAAAAAATAAAATCGCTGGTCCCACTTTTAAACCTCAACTCGAGCTGAGTTGTTACAAAGAACGAGGGTTTGTTAAGCTAAGGATCAAGGATAATGGGACTGGGATCCCAAAAGAAATTCGCCAGAGAATTTTAGAACCCTTTTTTACTACGAAGTCTTCCGGCGGAACCGGCCTGGGGCTTGCCATATCCTTTGACATCATAAAGATGCACCAGGGTATCCTAAAAATTGACTCCGTACTTGGAGAGTACACAGAATTTTGCATAGTTTTTCCTGACAATCTAAAAGAAAACCCATCCGAAAGGGAGGTTGAGTATGAGTCCAAGTTCACTAAACATAGCATACGTTGACGACGAAAAAGATATGCTCATGATCATTAATGCAGTCTTCGCGGCGGACATAAAAAGCGGAAAAATAAAACTTAAGTGCTTTGAGTCTGGCGTAGACCTTATTGATTATATTAGGCGAGAAGATCCCCCCCCCCCGTTTTCATTGGTATTTTCGGACATAAATA
>JBBKWD010000269.1:0-4359 GCA_037968775.1 Bdellovibrio sp. | reverse complement strand
ATCTAAATCCAGCGCCTAATTGATATTCAAATTTCTCGAAACCCATTGATTTTTGGCTAGCCGGTAATCTCGATTGGTTCCGAGTTCATCTTGTTATTGCCAGCATAGGCTTCAACGTTCGACATTGAATCTTGGATGAGCCGTTGCTGTTTAGAATGTTCTTCTCGCATTGAAGGACCGATAGTCCTGTGTAAGATTCACCGAACAGATGCGATTTTTTTGCGCCAGACAAGAGGATCGCATCATACATTTCAAAAGCGTCACTACCCTCTAGTTTTCCATTCTTCATTGGGCGCGCGGCATCGGTAAAGGAGCAGGTTGTATCGGTCGATCTGTCGTATCGGATGCAACTGATGCCTCGCAGCTCTAACTTTCCTATGCGGTCAAGGATGGTTGACGTGTACTGAACAAAGACTCCGTTCCTTTCCAAAATCGAGAAAACGGCCTCTTCTGTTGGTGTATTCGCTGAGGCACTCAAAGCGACAGCCATAGTTGCTAGTGAGGTCAAAAACTTCATTATAATTCTCCTTGGATAGTGAATTGTGGTTAACTCCCCAATATAGCTCTCATATCTTTGCCTACTATAATAATGATATAAATCTATACTTTTAATACTCTTTCCGTATATAAAGAGTCATGAGTATTGCCCAACACTTGGATAAAATCGCGGCGTTCCTGACCATTGCTGAGACTGGCAAACTGAATGAAGCCTCGCGAAGGCTTCACCTCAGTCAGCCATCTTTAACACGACTCATCCAAACCCTAGAAGATGCGAGCGGAACAAAATTGCTTGAACGTGGCCGACATGGAGTTTCACTAACACCCTCGGGAACACTTCTGTACGAATATGCAAAATCAACTTTATCTGCGCTGGACGACTTAGAAGAACGACTTAAAAATCCTGAGCTTGAAAATGCTGGTCTGCTGAAAGTCGGTTCTTATGAATCACTGGCTGAGTATTTGTGGCCTGACTTCATCGTTTCATTCAAGAAGACCGCCCCCGAACTAAAAATCACAATACGAACAAGCAACAGCCATTACCATCAGACCGCGCTGAATACGGGGGAACTCGACGTCATTGTTGATGCGGAACCGCGTCTTTTAGGAGAGTTTACTTCCTGGAGGCTCTATGACGACCATTTTTCTATCTATGCTACGCCTGGAAAAATACTGCCTTCCCTAGAGCCTTCATCAATCGGCTCCACACCGTTAATTTTCTGCCCTGGCGCTTTTGACAAGGATAACAAAAATGTTCTTCAACTTCTTGAGGAGCGTGGCTATTTTTTCAAAGAAAAGATGGAGCTCGACTCTTTTCCATCCGTAAAAGCATTTGGAATACGTGGAATGGGTCTCGCCGTTCTTCCGCAGCGCCTAGCCGAAAGCGCAGTGCACTCTCGGCAATTAACAAAGATTTCGTTAAAAGGTATTCCGTCAGCGGGAATTGGTCATCACACCATCTTTGCAACAGTTCGCAACAATCGAGTCAGTGATCCTCGAATAGTCTTGCTCTTGAAAGAACTTCGGAAGTGGTTTAAGTAATACATCTCGAACATTTTAAAAGCGCCGATCCAAAATCCAGCGCCTAATTGATATTTAATTATCTCAAAAACCAGTGGCTCTAATACCAACTAGAGTGCCAGAGCTGAGCTTTATCCGATCGCTCAACAAAACCGGTATTTATATAGAACGAAATAGCCGACATTTTTCCTGCTTCCACCATTAAATATACTCTTTTTTTTAGCTTCATCTTTGCTTCGAGAATAATTTCTTCAACTAACTTTTTGGCATGCCCCTGCCGCAAGAAAAGAGGGTGAGTTGCAATTCTATTAATTTCAATGGCGTCGTCTGATTCATAAATTTGCGCCGCGGAAGCAATTTTTGATTCTACAAAAGAAGCCCGAATCGTTCCGTTTTGTATCCATCCCATTACTCCAGATTCAGTCACTGGGTGTAGATGTTCAAGAACTCTGACAACCTCGGTGGGATTTAAATATTGCCTGCTATCCTCACTGGTAAACTCTTCGATGGGTTCCTTAAAACAAAGCTCGAAGTGTAAAAACAACTGTTGATTCTGTGAGAATCCAGACTCCACAAGTACTTCATTTAATACGCCATCAGACTTGGACACATCAAATCGAAGCCTGTGCCCTGTTTCAAAGCTTGCATGTTTTTGAAACTCTGTGATCAATCCTTGTGCGACAGCTTTGCGCTCTGGAACCTCAGGAGCAACATAGAATTCTCCTTGGGACCATTCACCTTGTCTAATTTGCCTGATAAAGGCGATATTTTTGCCCGTAGCATCCTTTGCGACGAACCACGAAATCGCACTAGCTGGGTTGAAATATTCCAACTCATCTTTAATTCCAACTTCGTATCCGGCAGATTGGCTCAGAATTTCTTGCATACCGGCAAGTAAATCGCGTTCAATTTTTATATATTTCATAGCTCTAGCATTACTAAAGGATACTTTCTCGTTCAATCAGGGAAGGCACCCGGGACGATAAGACTAGTCAACCAGCTGGCCTGCCCTGGAAGCCACAGCTTGTGAGTAAGGTCCTTCCATGCGATAGAGGCGAAACAGAACCTCATCGCCATCAAAGAACGTCAAAAGCCCTTCTCCATGGAAATCGCCAACTTCGAATCTTTTAATTCGAGACCAATCCAGATGGACATGGCATGTTCCATCGCCCACATCTAATTGATCTTCATCATGATGATTTCTTCTCACCACAAAAGTACCCACAAGATTTGCAACAGCACCTCTCGGCCCTCCGGCAAATACCAATTCACCTTCAGCTTCGAGCTGCATGAATAGACGTTTTTGTTTCTCAGAGACAAAGTGCTTCAAATTTCAACCTCATAGATGTGACGAGCAGCAAGGACCTTTGCGTCGCTCGAAATGGGGCGAACCTCTGTGAGTTCCCACGAATAGTATCCAGGCTCCCAGCGCGAAGCTGCGGCCGCAGGAATGTCCGATTCCAAATACTCACGCACTTTTTTTATTTTAACGATAGCAACAACTTTTCCATCCGGATCCGTGTCACCGTCATTTCTTAAGAATTTATGATTTTCAACGATCAGCAAATCACCCGTCAGATCCTCAGGCGGCATCCAAGATCGCACTTCAATCGTCTTTAGACCACTCGCAATCTTCTGACCGCCAGGATACACAATCGACAATGCTTTCATCCTACCATGTCTCATTTAAATCTGTGCCTTTCGATTCAGCAAATATTCAGGAATCAAGACTTAATAACCAAAGAACAAGCCCTAGCCTGCGCGAGCCTTGCGCGCCTTCGTCAAATCATAACTCGCCTGCATCCCCATCCAAACCTTCGGACTTGTTCCCAAGGCTTCAGCGAGATCAAGAGCTGTTTCGGCGGTAATTCCACGTTTACCTTTAATGATTTCATTAAGTTTAACTTTGGTCCAACCAAGCCTTTCTGCAAAATCAGTCTGAGTAAGACCCATTGGAATCAAGAATTCCTCACGTAGAATTTCCCCAGGATGAAATGGATTTTCAAATTCAGATTTATTTTTCATCTCATATCTCATTGGGATAGTCCACCCCAGTAACATCAAATATTCATTGTTTGATCAATCGCCTTATTAAGCTTTTTAGATTGACTAAGACTTGGAATTCTCATTTCCGCAACTCTACTGAAGAATCTAAGATATTCTTTGGTCTGACTATCGTGCTCCGCTAGCTTCCCAAGGTAATTGATCAGTTTATCGACGGTATACTTTTGGAACTTATAATTTGTGATTTCAGAAAGGCGAGTTATAGGAACTCCCATTAGCTCGGCCATTTTTTTAAGGCTTATGTCGCTTGTAACCTGATACTGTACAAAGTGCTGGCAGAGTCCGAACTTAATTTTATCTTCAGTCGAAAAATTTTTCTTTTCGGTAATATGAATAAGATCTCTATTTTTTTTCTTAGCCGACTCTTCGATTTTAGAAATCTGTTTGTTTGTATATCTCATAAGACTACCAACCTGCAAAAAGGGTTATCGTATTTATTAAATGAGGCTTTTCAAAATCTGTCTCAAAAACCATTATATATTGCTTCTTAAAATGCTTTCCAGGAATCGGCGAATCAATTCTACACTCATACCTGAGCTTCTTGCCGTTAACTTTTTTATAGCCAATATATTCGCCATCTAGCATTGATAAGAACTTTTCAATATGAGCTATCGTGAAGTCAGACCTTTTCTTTACATTTATCTTGTACGTTTTCTTAGGAGAAATTTCAAATCTAGTTGAAAGTTGAGGGAGCCCGCCTTTCGTGGAATGATTTCCACTGCTTAACAAAAAGAAAGGCATCCCTCATGAAAAGAAATACCAAGCAAAGAAAACAAT
>JBBKWD010000268.1:0-3831 GCA_037968775.1 Bdellovibrio sp. | reverse complement strand
AATAGAAATCTTTAAACTGGAACTTTCGGACCCAAATTTCCGAAAAAGAAAGTCTACAATTTCGCTCTGTCTTCAGCCACAGGAAAGGATTTGAAGCGAATACCGATCACCTATGTTTTCCTCATAAGATGTCATTATGTTACGCAAAGGTGGCCGCAGCCCCTGCCCGGGGCTCTCGCTAAAAACTTCCCGCATTTAAAAATCTATGCCCGCGCGCGCAACCGGGGCCATGTTTTTCAGCTGATGGATTTGGGCGTTACCCATATCAAAAGAGAAACCATCGATTCTGCCATTAACTTTACGGAAGAACTCTTGGTCGATTACGGACTCCCTCCTCAAGAAGTGCAGTCTTTGGTGTCCAAGTTTAAAAGCTATGATCTTGAAACTCTGGCTGAACAATTCAAAGTTCACAGCGACGAGAACCAGATGATTGCTGTCTCCAAACAAGCCGCCCAGCAGTTCTCAGAAACTTTACGGGCCGATTCAGAGGCTTCCATCTCAAAGTGAAACACTTACGCTAGATATTTTCTTAATCCTAAAGTCTGTATTTACTTCTCCGATAAGTCTTATGTCTTAAGACATTGAACCAGCTTAAGATCTACAACCGGAGGTCATACAATGGCTGACAAAAAGTTTGAAAAGCAAATCCCGAATAACGTTGTTTCCCTGGACTCTGTCCGCTGCTGCGGCGAAGGCTGCAAAAAGAAATCAGATAAGGCCGGCTTCTGTGCTGAGCACTTTGACTGGTTTAAAGCGGGCTTGATCACCAAAGAAGGGGTAAAGGCTTCTGACTTTGATAAAAAGCATTATGCTTATGCCAGCCGCAAAGCTGGATAGATTTCGTTCCTATTTCGAATTCCGTTAATCCGTTTAAGAGCCAGTGACCCACACTGGCTCTTTTTTTATTTTTTGGAATGACAGTCTCGAAGTATGTGAATTCAATAACTCCTAGCTACAGCTCCTGCCCGGGGCTCTTGCCAACCTTAATTTTTGACGCCTCAAAAGAAAGTTGACCTGAATCCTCTCACTGTTTGGTGCTATTGACAGTGTTCGGGAGTTAAAATCATTCGATACTCATCAAAGGCCTTTTGTTCTTGCTTTGTGCCCGCAAGAGTAAGCTCGGCACTTTTTTTCATCCGATACAAGGTATCAATGAGAAATAAGCAAGTCGCAGTATCGATTCCTTCTATGATTGCCTGACGGATTAAATACTGTTGTTTTGCGAGACCTTTGGTTTGCCGACTCGTAAAGTTTAAATTTGCTCCACTTGTGGAAGGCTCTGGTCCACTCAACACCAAGGCGGAAACAATCGCCGCTCTTTTTTTAAATTTCGCAAACTCATCAACGGTATAAGCTTTTACTCTGAAATAGTTCTCTAATAAATCAATAACGGACATCCCATTACCCTGAATCTGAAAAACAGCACGATTTATTGTTCGAACTTTTTGCTCTAAGACATCTTTTGAATCCAAAAGCTTTCTGTCTCTTGCCCAGGAAAGGAACATCTCGTGAAGGATAAGGCCCGCTATATCTTTGGATTTCACATCCTCGCGACTCATCCACTTTGCATCAAAACGGATATCTAAATCGGATTGGCAACCCACAATCTGCTGATTTCTTGTTGCGACCATGCTTTGGTTTACACAGCTTTCAGAGGAAATACTTTTTGTCTCAAGATAGAGTTTCTTTGAAGACAACGACTTAAGTAAAATATCCCCTAAACCACCCGACGACAAGCTATCAACGGCGGGAATAGCTCGATTCAACTGCTCAAGCTTTAGGCCTACCATGGGTTCTAAACGAACTAGCTCTATGGCAGATACTTCTTGTGAACCTTCGTTTTCATAAAAATCAAAGAAACTATCGCCGACGGCGTTGCCGCCACCATCACTACTGCCACCGGAGGGCTTGAACTCATTATCGATCTTAAAGCTCTCTTGAAGCTTCGGCGACTCGACCGTCAAATTCTTTAGAAACTGTCGGTTTTTGTCACCGACGAGCTCGATGAGCCTATGGCCGAAGTCGTTTAACTTTGGTGAGATGGTCGTTGAGTACTCCGAAGATAAGCTTGTGGAGGAGCCTAACTCAATAGAAGAAGCTTGAGCTATGGATGAAATAGAAAGTGACATTGCAAAAATAGCGCACCACCATCTTGTTTCATTTCGAGACGATTTCATATGACCTCCACCCTTGAAACTAGCAAAGTCGATACCACCTACTGATAATTACAATTCGCATAGGTTAACGTAGGACGATATGATTTCAGTTGAGCGGAACCTTGCCCAATCGCCTCAGCTGTGTAGCCTGCGTTTTTTAGCAATCGATAGAAAGACTCGACGAAGAACATGCATGCTGCCACATCGATTTCACCACTGGCAATACCTTGAAGGATTAAAACCTCCTGTTCTATGAGTACCTGAGCTTGGCGATCTGCAAAGTCTAAGCTTGATGCCTTCGCCGACAAAGATACTGTGCTCAATACAAGAGCCATTACCAAGAGTTTAAGATTAAGTTTCATAACTTCTCCTTTTGTTTGGGTATGAACTGATGAGCGCAATCTAATCGAAGTTTTTAATCTCTCATAGATCATTTTACTTAAATTAGATAGTTTAACTTAACTTTTACTTTATATATGCCGATAAACTACTAATATGAGTGATAAATCTTTGTTCAGTTTTTCGAACTATAAAAGCTATTTGGAGGCAAAAACCGGTGCCGAAGGGACTCGCAAAGGGGTTAAGGCTGCAATGGCAAAATCCTTGAGCTGCCAACCGACTTATATTTCCCAGGTCCTGCATGGCAAAGCTCATTTAAGCCTTGAGCAGGCTGAAATCTTAAATGGCTTTTTTTCTCATTCAAAAGAAGAAGGGTTCTTCTTTTTGGTGCTGGTTCAAAAAGATCGAGCAGGAACAAAAGCTTTGCGTGAGTTTTTTCAAGAGCAGATTGAAGAAGCTCTTCGCAAAAGACTTGTCCTTACAATGCGGCTTGGCCCCAAAGAAGTTCTAAGCGAAGTTCATCAAGCCACTTACTATAGTTCTTGGATCTATGCTGCGATTCATATTGCTTTGACCATTCCTGAGCTTCGCACACGAGAAAGCTTGGCTTCTTACTTTAATCTTCCTGTACGACGAATAACTGAAGCTTTGGATTTTTTGCAACTTACGGGGTTGGTGGTCGTTGCAAAAAATGGTTTTGAAGCTACTAAGGCACAGATACGGCTTGGTAATGATTCGAAGAATATTTTAAAGCATCATACGAATTGGCGTCTACAAGCTGCGGAGGCTTTGGATCGCGAGCAACTGGCGGACCTGCACTATTCGGGCGTGGTGAGTCTTTCTAAGAGTGATGTTGTGAAGGTTAAGAGTATTTTTTTAGAGTCGATTAAAGATTCGCAGGCTGTAGTTCGGGATTCAAAGGAAGAAGAGCTTTGCGCGGTGGTTATTGATTTTTTTGGGTTGAGGAAGTAAGCATTTGAGAGATCTAGAGCCATAAGATGGATATAAGCCCATTCGAGAGCACATGAATCCCTACTAGATACCATTTCCTCCCGAGCACGATGCTCAGCAGGCAGCCATCTCAGGAAGGACAGACTCGCAAACTAGCAATCACAGCGTTAAAAAACACAATCGCCGAGTAAGGGAATCTTAAAACCTAATTTTGATGCATTAGAATCTGCCGAAAGACCTAAAACTGACCGACAAAGGCGATCATGAGGATCAAACCGCAAATAAAGAACTTAAACCCAATAGAAGAAGTATAAGAACTATAAAAGGGGGTTCTTCAAAAGCTCCCCCACTAGAAGCACCAATACTGCCAAAATTTTCCTCATAA
>JBBKWD010000267.1:0-9469 GCA_037968775.1 Bdellovibrio sp. | reverse complement strand
ATTCAGTGGAAAGACCAAAATACTTTACCAAGACCGCCACGATGGCGGTCTTACAGCTATCTCACGGATGGAGGAAGTTCTCAAAACTGTCACAGCAGCAAAAACTACCAACGACGCCCAACAAGAACCCCCTACTTCCGGTTCAACTTAATCGATTGACCGCGACTCCACCCAGGAATCTTAAGGGAACTCGCTCGAGTCCAAACAAACATCAAAACCAAACCAACTACAAACATCACAATGCTCAACCACTGACCACGAGTCAGATCAAACAACTGAAGTCCTATTTGCGCATCCGGCATACGGAATTGTTCATCAGCAACACGAACAATAGCATAAAGAATAACAAAGCATGCAGCAATAAATCCCGGCTTACGTGGCTTTCTCCAGATAAAGAATAACACCAAGAAAAGGAACAAGCCTTCACCAACAGCAGCGAAAAGCTGCGATGGATAACGAGGTGTCAGCAATGGGCCCAAAGCTTCTTTCGCTGCTATATTCCCATCTTGAATGGCCAGCACAAGCTTATTTAAAGTTCCATAAACTTCATCGCGAGCGGCCATATCAAAACGGAATTTCTCGACCATTTCCAACCAGTGCTCTCGACCGACACCGATTTTGTCGACGACATCTGCCAACTGCGGAAGCTTTGCCGCTTCCTGACTAGGCCACATAGTAACGTCTTGAGGAAATTTAACCGCCAAGGGGAAACTAGGATCACAAGGGCGTCCCACTAATTCACCATTGATAAAATTGGCAATTCGACCAAAGAAAACACCAATCGGCCCCACCACTGCAACCAGATCTAAAAGATAAAGTGAGTTAACTGAATACTTGCGCGCAAACAACAAACACGCCAAGACAATCCCGATGATGCCACCGTGACTGGCCATACCACCTTCGTTCACTGCCAGCACACCCCAGAAAGGGAAATTAGATTTGAACTTCAGAAGCAAATCTGGAGCATAAAAGAAAACATATCCCAGTCGTCCACCAACCAAAGTTCCAATGGCTCCGTAAGTAATAAAGTCGCCGACCATTTGTGCGTTCATGCCCGAACGCTGTCTTTGCGCCAACCAACGAATCAAAATATAGGCGCAAATAAATCCTGCCATATAGGACAGTCCATACCAACGCACACCGAAATCACCAGAAATTCTTAAAGCAAAGGGATCAAAATCATGAATCACAGGTCATCCTTTTCTGAGACACTAATACCGTTCCAACATGGGATTCTTTAGACGTACCCACATAAAAGCGAAATAATAAGCCTATGTCTAGGTTTTCCTCGCTACTTTTGTTCTGCATTATCACTCTGAGTCTTGCCTCCGAATCTTGGGCGCAATCCAAAACCTGGGGCAGCGGCATTGATTTTACCCAGCGGTCCGCAAACCGAGAGAAATCCCGTTGGTCCCTCACCGACTGGCTAGCCATGAAAGAGCGCAACAAAATGATGGATATGTGGCTTTCCGTGAATAGCCCTTCGCCCTTCGAGCTGATGCTCGGTGGATCCTATATTTCGGGAAAGACCACAACCGAAGGCTCTGGCCTGTCGAGCAACTACAGGTCCTATTCCGGAGAATTCGCAGCCTATGCCCAATTAGTGGGCGTGAGTGCAGAATATGAAAACAACACGGAAGAGAACTTCTCTGACCTATCCGGGCTCTTTAATTTGAGGGTTTTAGGAAACTCCATTCAAAACACCTCCCTGACTTTGCACTACGGCCTGCGTACCCGTGAAATGTCAGGAGTCACGTCCACACGCCTGTCACAACAATTTGGCCAGGCGCAGTTGCAGCTTTACCTTACGAAGTTTTTTGGAGTCGATGGCCGCTATCGCTATTATCTGCCGATCGATAACGACGCCCTGGGGGAAGTAAAGGCCGACACCACTGAGGCCGGAGTCTTTATCGATTTCAACGCCATTCGAGTGTTTGGAACCTGGTTTAAGGAAAGTCAAAAAAGCAAAATCCCTGCAGCGACCGAGGATACTATCCAAGAGCGAACAGGGATCAAAACAGGTCTGAAGCTGTTTTTCTAACAGGGCCGAAGCCCCGCAATTAATCTAAATGAACAAGTTCGTTCATGCCGCTTACGTGGAAGCTTTCAACAGCTTGCTCGTGAGCAACTGGAGAAGTCACTTTCCACTCAAGATTCATCTGCATTCCAGCTACTGGAGTTTGACGAGAGCCCATGTTGAATACAGAAGGGATTGCACCCTTAGCATCAAACTTGAAACCCCAAGCCACAGAAAGATTCGCAGGCAAGAACGTCGCGTTTGTGATGTATTTACCAGTGCCATCAACAGAACCACCAGAAGTGAAAATCACACGATATGTGAAATCAACAACCGACATTCCCAAACCGTTTTCATATACAACATTGTATACTTTTGACTTTGGCATGCTCCATCCAGAAAGGTCTGACCAGCAAGTCACACCTGCAGGCAATGCATTTGCAGTATCAAGCTTGATATTTACAACCGGACGACCGGCATCGATAACTGCAAAAATCTTTTTACCGATATTGATGATTTGATCTACAACCACTTCAACTACATTCAAAGCTTCAGCTGGGTTAGAAAGACGTGGTTCGTTCGAACGAACAGGCTTCAAAGGCAATTGGCTTGCGCAGTTTTCTGGAAGAACTTGTCTTTTTGCCCAGCTGTTATCAGCAGAAGCATCGTCAGCAATTTCAGTCACAGTCACTTTAGAAAGTTGGTAATAGGCCTTGTCGATAGCAAAAGCAGAAGTTGTTGCACCCAAAGTGAGAGCAAAAACTAGAAGAGAACGTAACATGAGAACCCCCTTGATTTATGTTGCACAGGGTTCATACCAAGTAGTTCTTATAGGTTTCAAATTAATTGCAATGCGTTACCATTGTTTTGTCAGACTGAGCATCGGAAATATCCAAGTCTTTGAGTTCGACGCGGATGACTCCACACTATTCACAGTTTTCTTGGTGTAACTCGCAGAGTAATAGTTTAGCGACGCGCCCACACGTAAACCATTCTTAACCTCGGGCAACACTCCTAACTGTATCCAGTAGCTTGTTCCCTGCCAAGATTCAGACTCACCGGAGTCAATTTTATAGGTAGCACGACTTAAAATATTATAGGCCAAACTGAAATTGAAAATCGCATGTTTCCCAAACTGCCACTTAAAGTAAGGACCGGTATCAGTGGAAGCAAAAACGATCTTCTCAGAGCCTGAATCTGACTGTGATATCGACGAGTAATTCCAGCCACCCCAAATTGTCTTTTGATAGTTAAACAGTCCACCGATTTGATAAAACATTTTGGACGAAGATGTGGCGGGGGACGTCGTAAGTGAATCCGAAATATATGTGCCGCCAAGCTCCAGCAGAAATCCCGCCTGAGCCTGAAGTGAAAAACCTATAAGTGTGAATACGAACAGCAGCCGCTTCATACCCAACTTATCGGCATTTCAGAAGGGCCAATGAGGTCTGGACCTCGAAGTTCTAAGACCAGATTAGGATTTTCTTTGCAAAAGAGCGGCGTAAAAGCCGTCATAACCATCTTTATCAGGACGTAAGTGCAACTCTTTCAATAAAGTCCAGTCTTTTCCGTGTTCAGAAATAAACTTGGCAACTTGGTGTTCATTTTCACTCGGGAGCAAGCTGCAAGTGGCATAAACCATCTGCCCGCCTTTTTTTGTCATCAGACAATAGGTCGACAGAATTTCATACTGCAATTGCTGCAGACGTTCGATTTCTTCTGCTTTCAGTTTCCATTTTGCATCAGGATTACGTCGTAAAACACCAATGCCCGAACATGGAACATCCAGCAAGACTCGATCCGCGGCTTCGTGCAGACGTTTGATGACTTTACTCGAATCAATCACCCGCGTTTCAACCACATCCACACCGTCGCGACGGGCGCGATCCTTTAGTTGTTTCAACTTCCACTCGTGAATATCCAAAGACAAAACCTTGCCTTTATTTTTCATCAGCGCTGCGAGATGCAAACTTTTTCCACCCGCGCCCGCACAGGCATCGACGACGCGATGACCGGGCTCTACGCCCAAAAGCATGGCCACATGTTGTGAGGCCGCATCTTGAACCTCAAAGAAACCTTTTTGAAAAGCCTCAGTACTAAATACGTTTTTTCTCTCTATCAGACGCAGGCAATCCGGGATTTCCGGGGACACTTTTTTGACTAGTACATCTTGTTCTGCCAGCGTTTTAATTAAATCACTCGGAGTTGTTCGCAAGGTGTTGGCGCGAATAAAAACATCCGCAGGCACGTTCAAGGCCCGAACAATCGAATCCCACCCTGCACCCAACTCTTTAAGTCCAAGTTCGTACATCCAATCAGGAATAGATTGCTCGATGGCGATGGAAGGAATGTTGAGTTCACGTTCTTTGATTTTTAACGGACTGAGTCCTTGAAGCTCTTCCCATTGAGGCATCTCGTGTCCCTCACGAAGCCAGTACACTCCCCAAATTTTCCACCAGGTGTCGTCATCCGCGAGATAGGCGAACAAACGCTGCCAACGCAAAATCTCATAAACACTTTCGGCAAAAAACTTACGATCGCGGGAGCCCCACTTTCGGTTGGCCTTAAAGGTGCGTTCAATCACCTTGTCGGCATACTGACCATCGGAAAAGATAGCCTCAAGGGCGACGATAACTTGTTCTACGAGGAGCTTATGAATCTTCAAAACGTGAATACCAATCCTGCTGCTAAAAAGGTTCCATTTAACTGTCCAGAGGACACGATCAGCAGCTGGTTTTTTAACCCAGCCTCCAGGAAGAATCCAGTGTTTTCAAAAATATCAAAAAAGCGCGCACCGGCGACCAATTGATAGTCGAATGACACGGGAGACTTGCCGTCAATCTGTTTAAAGAAAACTCCCAAGCCGCCGCCAATTCCGAAGTAAAGAGGAAATCGAGAACCCGCATCTGGAAAAGTGAGAAGCGGCATAAAGGACAACTTCGATGTATTTTCGTCGCCCAATTTGTACTCTTGATAGTCAATTCTCAGATTCAAATCCATCGAGTTGTGCCATTCACCCACTCGGTAAGTCACACCAAAGGAGTTTCCACCCACATTATCGGCCTGGCCATTCGGCCCCCAATCATAGGACTGCGAGGACATATAACGTCCAATATGCAGAGCTAAATAGTGATCAGAAGGTCCAAAGCTGCTGGCCGCTCGACGAACAGAGTCCGAGGCTGGTTCAAAATACTTAGCCGCTTCATCTCTGCCAACACGAGGCTGAGAGTTTTGCGCCCATAAGGAGTGGCTGCTAAAAGTCAGGCCCAATAATACGATAAAAAATCTCTTCACACGCACCTCAATTTGCTGTCTCTAGCATAGCTGTTTTTTAGTTGGCGAACAAAGTCGTTTATGACGCGCGTCATCGCTTTCCCTTGATTGACTCCCGAGCCTCCCCTCCCTAATCTCCGGGCAGCTTTTTCGACGGGACAAAAGACTATGAAATGCCCCTTTTGCGGCCATGCCGATGACAGAGTACTAGACACGAGAGTGCAGAAAGATGGCGGAATTCGTCGCCGTCGGGAATGCCTTGAGTGTAAGGCTCGCTTTTCGACCCTCGAAACTATCATGTTGGCGATGCCCTTCATTATCAAAAAAGATGGCCGTCGCGAACCCTATAGCAAAGAAAAAATCCTCAAAGGCTTACGTGCCGCTTGTCAAAAGCGCCCTGTCAGTCTTACGCAAATTGATCAAGTGGCTGAACGAATTTCTGCCTGGGTGGTCAATCGTGGTGAGAGCGAGATTTCTTCGCGATTAATTGGCAAAAAAGTTATGGCCGAGATGAAGCAACTCGACGACGTCGCTTATGTTCGCTTTGCCAGCGTCTATCGAACCTTTAAAGACGTGCAAGAGTTTGTTGAGACTCTAGAAGACACTGAATTACTTGATTTTGTGGACGTGAATAATCCACAATTGAGCCTGACTGCCATGAATTTTGTAGAAAGCGAGAAAAAGTCCAACCATGAAACTGACAGCAAGACGCCAAGCACGAGAACTCGCCCTGCAAATCCTCTTTCCAACTGAATTTGATGCGCAAATCAGCGTTCGCAGCCTGCTCGAGGTATTCGAGCAAACCGTTGAACCTGAAGTGACCGCCTATGCCGATTTGTTGGTTCAAGGGGTTTTAGGTAACAAGGCCGCTATCGACAGTAAAATTCAAGCCTCTAGCGCCCATTGGAAAATGGATCGTATGGCGACCATTGATCGCAATATTTTACGTATTGCGGTTTATGAAATGAAATTTGCCACTGAAACCATCAAAGAAAATATCGCCATCAATGAAGCCGTTGAAATTGCCAAAAAATATGGCACAACGGAATCCTCTAGCTTTGTAAACGGTCTCTTGGACCAAGTTAGTAAGGCTCACTAGATGGCATTCAGCGTGCTGTCCCAAGCCAGCGCTCTTAATCCGGGGGCCGATCTGTGGATCGTCACCGATATAGATCGCTCGCGCTGGACAGCAAAGCTAGATTGGTATTTGAACTTCCAACTGTGCAAAGCCTCTCGTCACAAGTCAGCTCACCTTCAGCCTTTTGTCAGCGCCGTCCTACAAGAAACCGAACTTGGAATCCCTGATGTACGCTTAAAACCGAATGCGCCACTTATGATCTCTTCGGAAAATCTTTTGCCGAACAAATGGGTCGTTGTCATTCCTTGGAACGAAGACATGGATCAATGGGCCAAAGCAATTTCTAACATCTGGGTAAACTTAAAAGAGCCCAGCTTGCGCGTGTTCCTGCCTCCTGGACAAAGTGCCGGAAGACTTCAACAAGAGTGGCAAAATAAACCGAGCACTCAGGAAATCACCGTCGTACTTGATTAAAGTCCCAGAATCCCGTCAAATATGATCAAGAGGGATTCATGGAGAAAATTTCACAAGCATTTGTTTTAACAATTTCAACTTTTCAAAAGCGTCTGCAATCTTTTCTGGAAAATGATTTTGATTCCAAAAGCGAAGCCGCTAAAGACCTGCAAAAAGACTTCGAAGTTTCTCGAGATAAGTCTTTGATTCGTGGCTTGTCGGCAGGACTGCCGGAAGATCATATTGATCGCGCCATCGTCGTATTCTCTCGCTTGTCTCTGTTATTTGATGCTGGAATTCTTTTAGAAAATCATGACGGAGAGTGGTGCCCCCAAGCCCTTTTCCATTTGGGCCATACTGAGCTCTTAAAAGGTTCAACCAAGAACCAACTGCATATTCCCGCTATTGATTTACTCACGGTTCTTAAAACGGATTCTCAAGGTATCTTGCAAAAGCTGCAGTTACAAAAATTAGATCCTCAAGGTCGTATGTCTTGCCTGCTAGTTAAAGCGACGCCTGATTTTTCATTCCTTTTGTTTTCAGTGATGCCTGATCTTTGGTTGAAAGAACATATTAAACAAGTGCGAACGGCCTTGATCAATGGATTTGCGGATTAATGACGGAAGCCAAAACCTACACGATTTATATTGTCTCGGATAGCACGGGCGAAACGGCGGCAACCATGATTCGCGCCGCTTTGGTTCAATACTCCACAAAAGAAATCAATATTGTTCGCTGCAAAAATGTGCGAACCGAACAACAGGCAGAGGCCATCGTCGAAGAATGTTTCGAACGCCGAGGCATGTTGGCCTACACAGTTGCCAGCGAACAGCTGCGCGCAAAGATTCGCGAAATGGCCTCTGGCAAAGGTATTCCTTATTATGATCTTTTAGGTCCCTTACTTTCGACCTTGGATACTTTTTTTGGTGAACACTCTGAAGCCCATGTCGGCGCCCTACGCGCCGTCGATGAACGCTATTTCAAACGCATTGAAGCCATTGAGTACACCGTCAAACATGACGACGGAAAAACTTTTGCTGAACTCGACAAAGCCGACATTGTGCTGGTGGGAATTTCCCGCACCAGTAAAACTCCGCTGTCGATTTTTCTGAGCCATAAGGGGTGGAAAGTTGCCAATGTCCCTATGGTCTTGGATACACCTCTGCCGGAAGAACTCTTTAAAGTGGATCAGCGTCGCATCGTTGGACTGATTATCGATATGGACACCTTGCAAAGAATTCGTAAAAATCGATTGGAAAAATTTGGTCAAGATGCGGGTGGGTCTTATGCTTCGATGGCAAACATTGCCAAAGAAATTGAGTTCGCAGAAAAAATATTTAAACAAAATCGCCGCTGGCCAGTCTTCAACGTAACGGAACGAGCTTTAGAAGAAACGGCCAGTGAAATTGTGCGCATCATAGCAGCCCGTTTGGGACTGCCCGATAGTGTGATTTTTTAGTGAGTAATTTTTAGCTGGCTTTTGACCACTGGGGGTCTTGGCGACGACTTTCATCTTCAACTGTTGCTAAGCTGAAGTCGCTATTGGACTGTCCGCGACTACCGTAAACCACGCCATTCAGATCTCCTACAACATTTTGCATGATTTGCGCCTGACTGTTGATCTCTTCTGTGGTCCCGGCAATTTCCTCAGAGGACGCCGCATTCGATTGCACCGACTGATCCAACTGATTCATAGCTTTAGAAATTTGCTGAATGCCCGCGGACTGCTCTTCGCTGGCCGTGGAAATCTCACTATTTAAGTCCGACACTTTCTTCACAGACAGAACAATACCTTTTAAGACCTCACCGGATTTTCCTGCCTTATGAGTTCCGCGCTCAATTTTCTCAACAGATTCTTTAATTAGATTTGTTATGTCTTTTGCTGCCGATGCCGACCTTTGCGCCAGTGCTCGCACGGCCTCTGCTACTACCGCAAAACCTTTCCCTTGTTCGCCCGCTCGTGCAGCCTCGACCGCCGCATTCAGTGCCAATAAGTTTGTTTGAAAAGCAATTTCGTCGATCACGTTAATGATCTCTTCAATTTGTTTTGATGATTTCGAAATTTCAGTCATTGAAACCATCAGCTCCGACATTTCCTGCTCCCCCCGAACCGCGGACTCAGAAGAGGCTATTGACAAAGCTGCTGCTTGTTTTGCATTTTCTGAGTTCATTTTCACCATCGATGTCATCTCTTCCAAAGAAGCCACGGTTTCTTCCAGAGATGCGGCTGATTCACTGGCAGAGTGCGATAGGCTTTGTCCGGCAATAGAGAGCTGCTGAATAGCGGATGAAACTTGTTCCCCCGAATCAAATAGCTTCTTCGACAAGCCACTTACTGAATTTGAGATATATCTAGCGATCACAAGGACGGCTATAAACATCACCATAATTCCGAGACCGGCAATCCCCAACTGCACCATCAAAAGCGAGTTTGCCTCTGCCAACACCACGGACATCGGCGTGCGCACGACCAGCGCCCAAGGCGTGTCTGTAAAACCAAGTTGCATCGGAGAAACCACATAAAAATACTCAATACCGTCAACCGGGTCTGTTCCCGTGGCCGAAAACTCCTGCCCCTTGTGAATCGCCGAAGTGAACTTATCTGCTTGAAACGGAAAATCTGCCGACTTGGTGATGAGCTTTTCATC
>JBBKWD010000266.1:0-4438 GCA_037968775.1 Bdellovibrio sp. | reverse complement strand
GGTATGAGATGGGAATAAGAGCTTTTGTGACCTAAGGGGACATCGAGTGACAATGAGGCCGCCCGCACGAATATTTTTTCTCTTAACTATTTTTTTTCTCTCGCAGGCGTTCGCTCGCGATTTCCAAAAGATCTATATACCGGAAGCCCAATGTGCAGACGGTTCCGACTACTTTGTTCTGATCGATAAACGCGCCGAAACAAAATTGACCATAGAGTTCATGGGGGGCGGCGCTTGTTGGGATGCGGCGTCCTGCTATGGCCCTTTGCTTCGAACCTGGATCCATCCACTCCCGCTAAACTTTGCTTTTAGTGTTCCAGCAGACGAAAGCTCCGTGATTGGCTCTAAGCTCCGTGCGCACTCGTATTTATTTTTTCCCTACTGCACCGGCGATACTCACATTGGAACTCATTCCGCTTTTTATTTGCCAGTATTTGAAACAAAGCATCACGGTTCGCTCAATCTCCAAAAGTCGCTCCGCTTTTTGACCGACCATAATTTCATACATCTAGAAAATGTCACCGACGTGGTCGTATGGGGAGCTTCTGCTGGCGCGTTGGGCTCCTTTTTTCATGCCCCACAAATTGAGGCGATGGTTCGTCCCACGGCCCACAAGGTTCTTTTAATGGACTCTCCAGGGCTGCACTTTGGCGAAGCTTTTTGGGGCAAGTTCTCTCTCGAAATGTTTGGCGACTTTCAAACTTCCTTACAGAAAATCGATATTGAGATCGACAAAAACAAGGGCTTTGTTGCCCAAGATCTTCCGCGCGCCTATCGAGCCTTGAAGAATTGGAAAATTGGAATATACCAAGGCACAAAAGACATTGCCATGAGTTCTGTTTTTGGCAACATCACTCCAAAACAACATCGTGAACTTGTCCTCAGCGACAATGGAGTGGCTCGCAATGCCGCTAACTTTGACAATGTAAAATTTTGGATTGCCGATTCCTATATGCATACATTTTTACTATTGAATATCAGCGCAAAAATGAAAAACATGGACGACACTCAGACCGCCGAAGAATTCACTCTCGAGGTTTTAAAGAGTAAATAACTTAAGATAAAATCGCCCGCTGCTTTTGGTAAAATTTAAAATTTCTATTTAGAGCTCTGATATAAAGGCATCACTCTTGGCAAGAGAGCTGAAATTCTTTTGATGCGAGTTTCATCCGCCGGATGAGTGCTCAAAAATTCTGGCGGTTTTCCGCCCCCCTGGCCCGCCATCTTTTTCCAAAGGCTGATAGCTTCTGAAGGGTCAAATCCAGCACGCGCGGCCAACTCCAAGCCCATACTATCGGCTTCTGATTCTTGCTCCCGACTGTGGGGTAAGGACACCAAAATATCGGTCACTTGAGCGGCATACCCCGAATACTCGGTCTTTAATCCTCCGGCCAATATCGCCGCCTGCAACCCGACATTTTTCATCATCTCTGCCGACATGCGTTCGCGCCCATGCTCCCGTAAGGCATGGGCAATTTCATGTCCCATCACGGCTGCGATCTCGCCATCTGTCATATTCAGCTTTTCAATAATTCCCGAATAAAACATGATCTTCCCGCCCGGCATGCAGTAAGCATTGAGTTCCGGCGAAGTGATCACATGGACTTCCCATGCCCAGCTGGGAGCATCAGAGCGAAATACCGTCGTTTGTGGAATCAATCGCTTAGCAATTGAGTTCACACGCGCAACTTGATTTACACTCTTGTCCAACAACCCTTTTTTTTGTGCTTCGGACTTAGTTTGTGCGTAACCTTGCGTGGACATCGCCACAACCTCTTCATTAGAAACCAGCAAAAGCTGACGGCGCCCAACTCCTACAGCACCTTCTTGAGTTGTTGACGCACATCCCACCAATATTCCAAAAAGAACGAAAACTATATTTTTCATAATGAAACTATAATCGTCTAAATTAAAAAAGATCAATTTTTTATTCTTTATTGTGGACTCTCAAATGACAAAGGGCCCCTGAGACAGGGCCCTTGATGAAAGGTGTCGGCATAATGGACAAAAAAACATTTTAACGCCTGTAGGAGCCTGTAACTTTACTCCGCTGTTTTACCATGTTTTTGCAGATACCCTGCCCAATTATCACCAAAGTGCTTAGCCGCTTCTTCAGCAGAATCTTTTGATAGTAAATCAACAATGATAAGACCATCGACCGTGTTGAATTCCTTATCCCGATCAAATGCCAAATACTTCGCGCCAAGCTTATTATAGCTAATAAGAAGTGGAGGGATCGCTTGTCCATCAAGACCGACAACGAGTTTATTAAGGTCCTTCAAGTCTTGAGTTCTTTCAGCCACAATATCTATCTCAGCCTTAAACTGACTTGTAAATTCAATCGGCGTGCGACCGTGAGTAACTGCTGCCAACTCGGGATCCATATGCTTTTCCAAGTACTTGAGCATCAACAATTTACTCGTAGTAGAGTAAGAATTTGAAATCGACACCGGTCCGATAAGATATCTGTACTGAGGGTTTTGCGCGATATAGGCAGATAATCCCTTCCACACGCGATCCAAAGCAATGATCGCTTTGGATCCGGCTTCGAAATCAACAAAGCTTCGTCCTAACTCTAAAGTTTCCGTGCCCCGAGCCGTCAATAATGCTTTGTGATCAAAGAAGTTGGACGTATAGAAACCATCGACTCCCTTGTCTTGCATAATTTTGTCTCCGCGACCGCCGCGATATCCTGCAATGAGCTTATTTGTGTTGGTATCTACGACCAGGAACTGAACATAGTATTTGTCATAGGCGTCAACATCCAGTTCCTTGCCTGTGCCTTCGCCCACCACGCGGAACGACTTCTCTCGTGCAACTCCTAGCTCATGCAGAACATTCTCCGTCATGCGCGAGCCTTCCAGTGCATAAACATTGATAGCTTTCTTAGTATCTGAAAAAACAAGCTGAGCTGATTGAGCAATTTCGGCATGCACCAGAGCAGGATCCAAAGAATCTGCGACGGGAGCCATCACTCGCGCGGAAGTTGTTTTTTTAGCCAGTAAAGTGGCCTGCTCGTGCATGATATAGGTTCGCGCCCGAAGAAACTTCATCATACCTTTTAAGTTATTACCAAAGGTCTCCAGCAGTTCCTTTCCCGCAATCGGGTTGGAAATGGATAAAGGAAATTCACGACTGATATTATTGGCGATCTCGCGCACGTGGAAGAGAGTTGTCTTAAGTCTATTATTTTTTGAAGCCACTTCGTAATACGATTTCGTAGCTTCCCCGCCTACAAAAACGGGAATCACTTGCGCTGCCGGAACAGCCTGTATAAGGCGAGCTGCCCCAGACTTCCATTCCGGATCGGCAGGTTTCAAATCAGAAAGTGGATCTTTCACACTCACTTCACCTGATGCAAAAATGACGATCAATCCACCTTTTTTTAAGTGTTCTTGCATCTCTGTCATACGCGATTCATTATAGGCTCGGGCTTTAGGCCCTCCATAAGGATTTAGAAATATGGCGTTCTCTTTGAGGCCCGGTACATTTTCTAAGAACAAGGTCATCGCAACTTTCGTATCCGGACGAATCTTAGAAAGGGCTGCTGCAACGGCAATTCCATCCGAACCATTTCTAGGATGATTCAGCACAACGACCGCCGGGCCCGAAGCGGGAATATTTTTGCTCAACACCGCTTCATCTAAAGAATAACGAAGATCAAAGGCGCGTGCGAGTCGAACAAAATAAGGGTCGGTGGTTTTATCGGCCAAAAACTTTTGAATGACCGGATTCAGAGCGTCTAATCTGACAGTTTTTCCCAAAACCCAAGTCGCCAATCCATTAATAGTATCCGCGACCAGCTTATAACGGGAGTCCACAATCTGCAGACCGATGGGTGTTTCAACTTTTCCAGTTCTTCGAACGCCCAACTTCATTTCAATAAATGCCCGGCTTTTATTCGTAAAGAGCTCTTCGCAGCGGTTGGCCGCAAATGCGGGTGCAGACAAAAGAGCACTTGAAAGAAGTGAGCCAGTAAGAAGGACCTGCGTCGTCAGATGCTTTGTTTTCATAAATTTTCCTTTCGTCTCAAATCGAGACGAACAAAAAAGAACCCGTTATTCTATTCATCTTTGAACAAAGCAAAAAAGATACCGGGCCAACTCTTCAATAAGGCTGGACGACCTTATCGACAGCAGATCGCAGCCGAAAATTGTCAGACAGGTGCCTAGGATCTCGGGTTTTAGCTCGCTCTTTCTTCTTTTTGTGGGTGACCTTCGCTTGCTAAATACAGCTGCTCTCGGTTATTGAGCGAGTCTATCCATCCATGGGCATCAGGCCTAGGTGCCTTTAGCTCTAGCTATATTCGAAAATTTATTCTTTCCCCGCCACGATGGCCAATGCCGTTCGGTTAAGGCAGGTGAAAACTAGAGCCGACTGTCTAAGTGAGTTTAAGAATTGATTTTTTTATATGAAATAGAGAGAATAAAAAGGAGCG
>JBBKWD010000265.1:0-19182 GCA_037968775.1 Bdellovibrio sp. | reverse complement strand
CGCTCCTTTTTATTCTCTCTATTTCATATAAAAAAATCAATTCTTAAACTCACTTAGACAGTCGGCTCTAGTTTTCACCTGCCTTAACCGAACGGCATTGGCCATCGTGGCGGGGAAAGGGTATATTTTCGTCGTGCACCAGAATCTGAAGATACCTATGCCTGATGCCCATGGATGGGCATCAGGCAGGCTTCCATGGATGGTCAGACACGCTCATACCGGGAGCAGCTGTGTTAAGCCCAAGATCCTTAGAGGTCCCACTTTTTCTAGAAAGAGCGAACCCTAACCGGCACCCCTTGCAACTGTTTAACAAATTTCGGCACTCCCCTCGCTATCTGAATCCTAGTTGAGCTAACTAGGGCCCGGTCTTTGCTTTTACCTAAGGTAGGACAAAGTCCTGGGAGTCATCTCATATTGAGACGGCAAGGAGATTCAATGAAAAAGGCGTTATTTTGCGCACTCATTCTATCGGCAACAACAGCGGCGGCACAAGATGCCTCTCTGTCTTCGTCATATGCTTTCGGGGGCGCTTGTTCCTCGCAAGGATTGTGGACTCAGAATGCTTTGTCAGCCACGCAAAACCTGCGCAAGATCACCTTACAACTCAGAGACGATCCGAATTGCCAAGCTCTTGGCAAGACCATGGAAACTGCCTTTGGAAATCTTGAACAACAACTTCAAAATGCTAATGTCGGACAAAGCAGTGAAACTCGTCGTCGTCTTCAGGATTTACCTCGTGAAATTGGGGCCCTTCGAAATTATGTCAGCGCACCTGGGGCCGATCGTTCTCAAATTATGCAACTTATGATGAATCGTGCAGTCGAAGGTGCTTCCTTGTCGGCGCAAGTCGGTGGAAATACTCCCAATGAGGCTTCTGCAAACTTAATGAAAGACCTTGGTCAACGTTTTCAAGAGAGCTCTAAAACAGGCTTAAAAGTATTTAATCAAGTTGTGGATACCTTGCCTCAGTTAGATCAATGTTTAATGGGTGATGGTCAGCAGGCCGTAGGTAATTTAGTGGCGGGTCTTGTGCAAGTTGCAAGTTCATTCGCCTCTTCTGGAAATGATACCACGGGTGGTAACATGGCACTGACCGTATCTAAAATTTCTTCTTATATGAGAAATTCAAAATTTTCGGCGACTCTTAGAAAGTTGAATCAACAAGAATTTCTAGCATCAATGGCATGTCTCATTGAACTAACTAGTGAGTCTTATTGCAGTGCTCGAGATGCCACAAGCCTCTTTAAAAAGGGAATGTCTGATTTAAGTTGGAAACAAGAGCTTAACGGAAAGATCACGTCTCAGAATCCATTTATCGGCTATTATGTGTTGAATACCCACGTGCCGAATATCACTAAATGGCTACAGAAGATTCAAATTGGTGTGGATCCGATGTTGCCGACCGATGCGGTTTTCCAGAATAGAATTTTACAAGAGGTCACAGACTTCTATAAGGGCCTTAAAACTCTTTTAGGGGACTATAACTCAGCTCTTTTGACTATTAAAACTCTACCAAACACAGAAGCGAAGCAGAATGCTGTCTTAAAATTGATCGGCAACATCACGGATTCAATGGCTCCTCGTGGATCAAATCCTGATAAGACAAACTTTTTTACTATCAGTAAGACCGAAATTAAAATTCCATTCTTTTTGATTGGGATGGATGTTCCGGATCAAGTTTTGGGTCGAGAACAGGGCCTTATGAAAATCAGTTACGATGACTGGTTACAGGCAAATATTTCGACTTTACCACAGTTCCAAGATCCCGAACTACTTGCGGAAACCATCGGAAAAAACATGCAAGAGTTGGCGGCCGCGGCAAACGCATCGGTGATCGAGTATTTCAGTAAGTGGTATATCGTTGATAAATCGGCTCTGGTCGTAGAATCAATGGTCGATATTAACTACACGGTTCAAGACAGTTTACTGATCACTCAAAAGTATTTGGAAGTGGCGAAAGACCGAGTTCAAAAATATGGAGGGAATCCGGCGATTATCACTCAAATTTTCGACACTCAATCGAGAATCGATAAGATTTTAAATCAATACAAAATAGTGCAGGAAAAGGGACGGGCTTACTCAAGAAAAGCTGAACTTGAAAGAAAAGCTCAAGCCGAAAAAATTGCGGCTGCGGAAAGAGATCCAAAAAAACGAAAGCCCGTAGAATTTATTCCCTTGTCGGAAACCGAAATGATGGAAATTTCATTTGATTCTGTAGAACTGATCGAAACTGTTTATGAACAATTTATGGTGATGCAAGCGCGTTCGGGATTCTTGGCCAACAGAATGATTACGATCGTTCGAAATGACTATAATTTGTTGATTGAAAATAAAGTGAATTTTGACGACTACCAGCGCGAGATCTTTATCGCTACAGGCATGGCGGGTCTAGATCGTATGCTCCAGATGTTTAATGGAAATCCCGCCAATATTCAGACTGATTTGAATATGGCTCTTTCAATCAATAAGGGAAATCTTGAGGCCCTCGAATATTTGATGAAGGATAATCTGATAGCTATGCTCGCAGAAAAAAAGATGGTCGAGGAGGATCGCAACGGCGGCTGGCTTTCAACTTGGATTGACTCGAACCGTCGTTTGCTCAAGGACACGTTCACTGACAAATACGCTCACTTTAACGGCTGGAACCTGGCGCCGGACCTCACGAGTCCCGTGGGTGCCTTCAGTGTGTTGGGGTATTGGTGGGCTCACTCGGATCGTTATCCGATGAAATCAAATGCGAGCTATGCGCCGCAAAGTGAATTTAGCGAGGCTTCAGCCATCAAGGCGCAGCTTTGTCTTCAGTCTTTGGCCTTCTGGAATAGGGGCTTGCTCAATAATGGACCCCTGTTCGACCTCTGCACGAAGTCGATACTCTTTTCGCCGTTTGACCAAGCGAAGGTGAACATGAAGGGCTTAGACATGTCTTATAATGAAAGACTGAATAGCCATGTCGGAGAAAAGAATACGACCGTAGCTATGCAAAAGGCCTTAAACCACTCGGCAAGAATTTGTGCTTTCCGTGATTTTAACCGTAAGAACTTGGTTCAATTCCTGTCCCTAAATAAAAAAGACAAACAGCAATTTGTCTTTGATGCGAAACAGGCAAATCAGCCAGCAGCACAATAACTTTAAAGTCGGGCTCTGTATTCTCAGGGCCCCTTAATTACCCGCGTCAAAAAAACTCAAAAATAAGGTCTAAATATCGGCATTGACTCTGCTTTTCCTTCTCCCTAGACTTGAGGTGTTTAGGCACTATGAATTTTTTCTCTGAAGAGAGTTTCAGCATGAGTTTTTTTGATAAAGTAACGGACTATTTTTCAAACGATATTGCCATTGATTTGGGAACAGCCAACACCCTTGTGTATGTAAAGGGTCGCGGAATTATTCTAGATGAACCCTCAGTGGTGGCAGTCCAAAAAAATTACCGCGGTATGCAGAATAGAGTTCTTGCTGTCGGTAAAGAAGCCAAAGATATGTTGGGTCGCACACCCGGCAGCATTGTGGCTATTCGCCCGATCAAAGACGGCGTTATTGCAGACTTTGAAGTCACGCAATCCATGTTAAAGTATTTTATAGGTAAGTCTTTAGGAGAGAAAAAATCCTTCATTCGTCCACGTATTATCATCTGCGTTCCTTATGGAATCACCCAGGTGGAAAAACGTGCGGTGAAAGAGGCCGCTCAATCTGCGGGTGCTCGTGAAGTGTATTTGATTGAAGAGCCAATGGCGGCAGCTATTGGTGCAGGACTTCCGATCACCGAGCCATCAGGAAATATGGTCGTCGATATGGGTGGTGGAACCACGGGTGTCGCAGTTATTTCTTTAGGTGGTATTGTTTATTGTAAATCAATCAAAGTTGCGGGTGATAAGTTTGACGAAGCCATCGTCAATTACGTTCGTCGTCAGTTCAATTTGTTGATTGGGGAAAGAACGGCAGAAAATATCAAAATTCAAATCGGAAATGCTTATCCATTTGAAGAAGAAAAATCCATGGAGATCAAAGGTCGTGACCTTGTTGCTGGTGCGCCAAAGACAATTGAAATCACGAGCTCGCAAGTAAATGACGCCCTGATGGATCCTCTTTCTGAAGTGGTGGATGCTGTGCGCACGGCTCTTGAAAAAACCCCTCCAGAGCTTGCTTCTGATATTGTAGATAATGGAATCGTATTAACTGGTGGTGGCGCTTTACTAGCGAACCTAGACGTTTTGTTGAGGGAGAGAACTGGATTACCAGTTTCGATCGCGGAAGATCCTCTTAGCTGCGTGGTAATGGGTTCTGGCAAAGTTCTCGACCAACTCGATCTTCTCAGACAGTTAACTGTCGATTAGTATAAGGATCTATGACTGAGACTGAAACAAAGTCGATTGCCCTGTTTTTCTTTTTTGCTTTTTTGGATGATCAGAAGGCAGTTGAAGCAGCGGCAAAGGCCCTGGTCTTTTGTCGAGATCGAAAAAGCAAAAATCCTGAAATGAAAAATTCGGTAGCAGTCGTCGCAGCTACAAAAACGGTTTGGAATCGTTATAAATCCAGAATTACACGCGGTCGTCCGAACACCTCTGGTGAATCAGGCTGGTTGATCCCTGAGGGGGTTGATCTGGGGCCTTGGCGTGAATTTCAAAAATCAGCCGCGGAAGACGAACTCTTGACCGTCATTTGGTCAAAGATTCTAAAAATCAGTGACGCCGATATCTCTGAAGGCTTAGGCATTACCACAGGCACAATTCGTTACAGGCTGGGGCGGGCATTGCGGAAGCTCGGCAGCATGGCACAAGGTGTGAGAAAAGTAGAGCATGGCACAGCAGGAAGATAAAATTTCGTTCTCCAAAAAAGGTAAACGTGAAGTTTCTCCCTTTGTGGGACACGAGCTTCTTTATGACTATTTAGGTGGAAACTTAGATTCAGAACGCCACACCGCGGTTGCCGAACACGTCAAGTTCTCAAGAGACGCGCAATTGGATTTAAGTAAAATTGAGAACGGTCAGAGCTATGCGGAAAAACTTTCTGAGACCGTGGTTTCTCAGCCTATCATTGAGCAAATCGGAATTCCTTCAAGTTATCTGACTGTTCTTTTGCAAAAAAGTCAGTTCGACCGTTGGCCTCAGGGATTGAAGTGGGGATTGGAAGCCTTGGTCGTTGTTGCCGCCATTGTTGTGGTGCTGACAATCACGCCTTGGCAAAAAGTTGTTCAGTTGGGAATGTCGACAGGTTCTAAAGAGGTGATTTTAGCGGAGGTCTCTCGGACTGAAAGTGCACCCATCGTAGAAGAAAATCCTCAGTTTGTGGATGAGGACCTAAAGGCTGACAGTAAAGCTGATGCGGTCGCAGCCATAGGAGCCAAGACGTCGCCGAGTCCGGCTGATGCAAAAGCTGAAGCAACCATCAAAATTGCTCAGCAAGAACCCGCAAAACCACTGACTCCAGCTCCACCGAAAGAAGTCGACGCGAAAACAAAAGCTGACTCTGCGGCAGCGGCTGCTTCTGGAGGCTTTCTATACCGAGGTGAAATTGCGGTTACCAACCTAGAATCTGTGGAGCCTAAGATCACGGAAAAAATTAGAGAACTAGGCGGAAGAAAAGCCGGTTCGGTTGAATTGGGTTGGAAGAAGACACCAAATTCTGCGTACTATCACTTTACGATTCCCGAAGCTCGCTATCAGGAGCTGACAAATTTTCTGTCCATCTATGGTAAAACGGATCTGGTTAAGGAAAAACATCCACGCGTGATGCCAGATGGAATTGTTCGTCTAATCTTGACGGTGGATGAAGATAAGAAGTGAAAAAATTAAGACGAGAGCCCAAACGGTCTCTCAGAACCATCCTTATCGTTTGGTTTGTTCTTTTTTCCGTAATTCCGTTGGCCTTTGTCACGATCTATTCGATGACAAAATACGAGAAGGCGATTGATTACGAACTTTCGCAACGTCTTTCCGGAAACGCTCGAGAAGTTTCTGTCATTTTGGATGACCAGAGAGCCCAACTGCAGCAAAAAAGAGATCGCTATATTCGAGATCCTAGCCTGATTTATCATATCAGTGTCGGGGATGGGGCGACCCTTCGTAATCTCGGGACGCAGTGGTTGAAGGCCGATACGATCTCAAGCCTGACATTTTTTAATCGTGAAGGCCGCATGCTCTCATCGGTATTTAAGGATGAAAAAGAGAGCATTCGGAGCTTTATGCCGGTCCAAGATGCCATCTTTTTGTCGGCCTCATATATGGCGGAAGTAAAAGACAGCAAAGAAGTGGGGCTGGCTGAATTTAGGGACAATCAAAAAATTAATTTGATCCTGATTTCGAAAGTGACGGGAGCAAATGGACGATTGGTTGGATATATAGAACAAGTTTTAGATTTAAATAAAACTTTTGTTTCTCGTCTCAAAGGGCGACTTAAGCTTGAGATGATCTACTTTAAAGACACCGGCCAGGTGGTCGTTGCCAGTCATCCAGATTTTTATCTCTATAAAAAAGATTTCTTTCGCCCTTACTTCCGCCCCGGCAGCGAACCCTTTTTTGATTTGAATTTACGCGGATTGCCTTATGGATTTTTGGTGTACCCTCTTGAGTGGGGCAAGACCAAATTCTATGTGGCATTGGGCGCTTCGAAGGTTCAAGCAAAGGCTGTTCTGAAAAGTGTGAATTATACTTTCTTGACTGTGGTGGGTGCTGTCGTTGTTCTGCTGATTTTGACAATTTTAATCACGTCGTCTTGGGTGCTAAAGCCTTTGTATGAACTGGTTGAGGCTTTAGGGTCTTTCGAGTCTCAAGAGCAAGCAGTGACTATTCCAGTTAAAAATGACACCGAGATTGGTTTGTTGACAGAGAGTTTCAACGAGATGAGCAAAAAAATCTGGCAAGCTCGTTCGGACCTGCGCAAAAAAATTGCAGAACTTGAGTTGGCAAATAAGGAACTCAAAGAGACTCAAACGAAGCTTGTTCATTCAGCAAAGATGGTCAGTCTGGGGCAGCTAGTGGCGGGTGTCGCGCATGAGCTGAATAATCCCATTGGATTTATCTACAGTAACATGACTCATCTTAAAGACTATTCGGATAAATTAATAGATCTCGCGAATGTAGCAGAAACGAATCCGAAAAAGCTGTCTGAGCTAAAAGATAAGTATGAGTTTGATTACATTGTGAAAGACCTTCCTAAGCTTGTAGCTTCTTGCCAAGATGGTGCCCGCCGAACTCGTGATATTGTGCTGGGGCTGCGGAATTTTTCTCGATTGGAAGAAGCAAAACTTCAAGAAATTGATATTCACCAGAGTCTTGATACCACTTTGAATCTGCTCCAAGGAGAGATCAAAGGACGTTTGGAGATTCACCGTCAATACGAACCGATTCCCTTGGTTCATTGCTACGCCAGTCAAATCAATCAGGTCTTTATGAATATTCTTTCGAATGCCGTTCAAGCTATTGAAGGTGCGGGTCATGTTTGGATTTCAACGGTCGCACTTAAGGAATACAAAGATTCTAATGACAAGCGGGGTTGGGTTCAGGTGTCGATTCAAGACAGCGGAAAAGGTATGAGCCCAGAGGTCTTAGAAAAAATATTTGACCCGTTCTTCACTACCAAAGGTGTGGGGCAGGGGACGGGCCTTGGGCTGAGTATTTCCTACGGAATTATCCAGAATCATGGCGGAGAAATTCAAGCACGTTCAGAGGGTGGCGTGGGCACTGAATTTATCGTCATCATTCCGGTTTATCCGCCAACCAAAGAAAGAGTTCTGTCTTAATTTGAGACAGTGGCAGTTTTCGCTAAGGCCCAAGCCTTAGATTCCGATAGTTATCTATATATGTCAGAAAAGAACTCTCAGAGAGAAAATTCTATGCTGTTGGCCCTGCTTCTTTTTATAGGAGCGGGTGGTCTGTTGTATTTGTATATGGACACCAGTGCTCCTTCAAAAACCAATGGGGCTTCGAATCTAACTAAAACTTCGCAGTATCAAAATTCAGTGAATCGCCATCTCATGCTCACAAACGAGAATATAAATTTAGAGAAAAAACGAATGGAGATTGAGGCCGCTCGAATTGCTGAGGGATTTCGAAAAACCAATTCTCAAAACGCTTATAGGTCGACAAATTCGGGCCTTGATTTGGCCACAGACTCGCGAGGCGCTGAAATTGCCAATGATCTGGGCCGAGGTGTGCGTGGTGAGTCGTTGCCGGAGACACCCCAGGAAGTTGTTCAGGCCGACCTCTTCAGAGAAATTCAGCAACAAGAATACTCGGAGGCTTACAAAGAAGAATATGCTCGGCAATTTATCGAAAATGCACGTCGAGGTGGCTATAAGGTGATTCTTACGGACGATCTGATGCGGGTAAAGTCAGTAACGCCTTTACGGAACCCTAGTCAGTACCAAGGCCCCTCGGATTCAGGTGGCGGAGCCATTCAATAGTCCACTCCGCGTCTTCTTCCATTTTTGGAAATAGCCATTGTCGGCCATGCTAAAATATTTTTCTCGTGTAAAAATAAGATGATCATTCAGGGGAATTTGACTGACTTTTCCAAGCTGATGAATTTTTCTGGTGATCAGAAGATCCTGCTCAGAGGGCAGCACTTCTTGACTGGGATGATTGTGAGCAAGGACGAAAGAGCTCGCGTTGTTTTGAATCAAAACACGAAAAATATCCCGTGGATGAATGAGGCAGTGATCCACGGTTCCCCTAAAGACCATCTCTTTTCGAATGACTTTTAATTGGGCATTTAAAGCCAGCACCCAAATTTCCTCGGCAAAAGGATTCTCGAGTTCTTTTAGTATCTGAAAAGCTTGGAAGCTCGACCCGACTTCATTCATTTCAAATACAGTGTGCAATTCTGATAACCTAGAATAGTCTCAGATAGTTGATATTGGGGCCGAAGTTGGGACATTTAGGAAAAAACACCGGAAAAGTTTCTTCCATATTGCGTAGGCTAAGGCTCCACGGGTAAGCTTTTAGAGCGCGTTATGGACTCTCGAATTAACTTCTTGGCGGTGCGCTAGCCCTTGATTGATTGGGGGCCATAACATTAGAATTTTGTTGTCTAGATTTGATGAATTGAAAAGGAATAATTATGAAAAAGTTTTGCATGATGGGCCTTGGTTTTTTGGCAGTCGTATCTTTGACAAATTGTGGTCCAAAGGCTTTCGTTAAGGGTGAATACGATGATGTGAATCGTGAAAATCTATTGAATGATCAGTGGTCAGAAACAGATATGCAAAAAGCTGTTGCTGATTTGGTCGCAAGCATGACGACTTCAAAACATTTGAATAAGTCAGGCAAAGAGCCAGTTGTTATCATCACAAACCTTCAAAATAAAACGAGTGAGCATATCGACACTCAAAGCATTATGGACATGGTTCGAGTAGAGTTGATGAAAACCGGAAAGGTCGGCTTCATTGATAAGGAAGCTCGTCAAGATATCTCTGATGAATACGGATACCAAAACTCGGGAATGGTTGATGGTGCTTCAAAAAAAGGACCAGGCGGTCAAGTAGGTGCAGACTATATCATTAATGGACGCCTTGATTCCATCGTTCAAGAGGTCGGCAAAGATAAGAGCGTTTACTATAAGCTGACTTTGAATCTCACGAATTTAAAATCCAGCATGATTGTTTGGTCAGACCAAAAACAAATCCGTAAGACCTTTAAAAAGAAATCAATCGGTCTTTAATTAGATGCAGATAAGCCGCAAAGGACTCACCTCAGCAGTGGGTCTTTTTTTTGCTCCATTTCTGGTGCTTTCACTTTCGGGTTGTGCCACCTACCAAGGAAAAGTAGGGGAGGCGCGCCAGGCGTTGGCGCGTGGAGAATATGAAAAGGCTCTCACTGATTTAAAACTTTTGGCTGACACGGAAAATGGCGATCAATTGGTATATCTTTTGGATTATGCCACGGCCTTGCAGATCTCCGGCCAATATAAAGAAAGCAATCAGTATTTCTTGAAGGCCGACCGCCTTTCTGAAGCTGTCGACTATCAATCCGTTTCAAAAATTGCAGGATCCTTGGCTTTAAACGAAGAAATGGTTCAGTACAAAGGCGATACCTTTGAAAAGATTTTCATCAATGCCTATTTGGCGATGAACTTTCTTGAGCTTGGAAATCTTGACGATGCGTTAGTGGAAGCGCGCAGAATTAATGAAAAATATCTGAAAAACAGAGCGGACGAAAAAAAGAATTTCGAACTGAATTCTTTTAGTAAATATTTATCGGCAGTCATTTGGGAAGCCAGTCGCAGCTATGACGATGCCTATATCGCTTATGCGGAGGCCTATAAAATTGATCCAACAATTGCGACTATCAAAGAAGACCTGATTCGCTCTGCAAAACTGGCACGCCGAATGGACAGCTATAACAGCTGGAAAAAGAAATTTCCTGAAGTGGTGGAAAGTCCCGACTGGTACGACAGGAAGGAGGGCGAACTTGTTATCCTCTATCAGCAAGGTTGGGGACCGCGAAAGGGATCCGCACCGAATGAGTATCGTTTGCCGGGGCTTTACCCGGTGCCCAGCACAACTCAGTCGATTAATTTGTTAATTGCCGAATCCGATAGAAGTATTTCCAGTCGACGAATTTATGATGTTGAAGCGGCTGCAATTTCCACCTTGAAAGACGACTATGGAATTTTGGTAGCAAAAAGAGTGGCCGGAATAGCAACCAAAGCGGTGCTTGCCGATCAGGTTCGACAAAACAATAAAGCCCTCGGAGATCTTGCCTGGATAGCTATGAATATTGCTGATCGGGCGGATCTGCGTCAGTGGTCCCTGTTGCCACAGAGTATCCAAATTATTCGTGTTCCCCTGAAGCCGGGGAAATATAATATCGAGTTGCAGGGAATAAGCGGCAGTGGAACACCCACGGGTGAAAACATGCAAAGCCGATCGGTGGAAATAAAAGCCGGCGCGAAGAAGTTCGTCGTTTGGCGTTCGCTTCGGTAGGATTTTGAATCTTCATTTTTACAGCTGTCAGAATTGATTCGAAATTGGGGCCATCCGTGAGCGGCCTTTCTGATGGGCGTCGTGCCCATCAGAGCGAAGTATTTGTTGCTTACGGAATAACCAAAGTACTTTGTTAAGAGCGCCACGATGGCGGTCTTACAGCTATCTCACGGATGGAGGACAAACGTAAAACTGTGACAGCAGTAAATGCGTTGTCCGAACTCAATACCCACAAAATAAAAAAGGCCCTGCAATGCAGAGCCTTTTAGATCGTTGGCGAATTTAAATTCGCAAACTATGTATTCAACAAAGAAGAACCTGGAAGATTCGGAGTCTCTTCGTCTTGTTGAAGACCTGGAAGAACAGTCGCTTTTTCAGCAGCTACTTTAGCAGTAGTGTCTGTGTTGTAGCGAGTTGCAGCCGTAGCAACGCGGTTTTCCAAGTTTTGCTTAACGCTGTCAGTAGAAGCATTTTCAACAACTGTGTTTACTTGCTGCTTGGTCATGTAGTCCTGAGGGAACGCGCCAAGTTTAGCCAAGTAACCAGAGATGCTACCGTTGCCGTTCTGGATGATTTCACGAAGTGTGAAAAGTGGAGCATACTGAGATGCTTTCTTTTCAGCTTCGAAAATGATCTGCGTCAAAGTTGCAGCAGTGATGTCGTTTTTAGACTTGTTGTCTATAACCATCACTTCTTCATTTGTACGGATCATCTTAGCGATGTCATCCAAAGTCACGTAACAGCTCTGCTGAGTATCGTAAAGCTTACGATTCTGATAGCGCTTGATGATTTTGACTTTAGAATTCGGCTTTGACGTCATTGTTTCGTTTTGGTTGATCAAAAGTGCCTCCCAATTTGAAAATAATCTAAAAGTTACAAGAGGATAAATGCCAAAGTATTCAGCACCCCCGTGTCGATGGGCGCAACCTATCCCTGCCGCAACATGTTGTCAAGCGGTCCTCAGATCAAAAGAAAAGACTCCAGGCGTTATATATTTCTGAAAGAGATCTTCAGCCACCTAAAACATAAGTTTGTTTTAATATATTTACAGACCTTGGTCTAAAGTTCTCTAGAAATTAAGCCGAAAGAGTATCTAGGACCTTACTCTATTTTGAAAGAGATCCATGAATACCGAAGAAAAACAGGAATTTAAGTCATCTGGTCTTTTAGCCTTGTTAGGCCTCATGGGGCTATCGGCATTGATCATCGTGACTCCTTGGAATCGGCATCGTGTGGACCCTAGAAATGAGGAAGCGCTGCAGAAAGCGGAGGTCGTAGGCTACCAAGTTGTGCAAATTTATCGCGAAGCGTTAGCCTCTTCCGGTGTGTATTTAGACAAAAAGACCGGGCGAATCCCAGCCTCGGCACCTTCAGAGGGTCAGAGAAACACTGGAATCGTCGGTAAAGACCCGTGGGGTCAGCCTTATCGCTATCGAATTCTAGGCGCCGATCAGGACCATAAAATACGCATTCTTGTTTGGTCTGCAGGTGCTAAT
The DNA here is from genome assembly GCA_037968775.1 of Bdellovibrio sp. GTDB lineage: Bacteria > Bdellovibrionota > Bdellovibrionia > Bdellovibrionales > Bdellovibrionaceae > Bdellovibrio. The sequence continues at coordinate 6,771 of JBBKWD010000265.1, read as the reverse complement.
GGCAAAGTTGATTCGCAGGACCTCGATAACGAGGACAAAGTTTTGCCGCATCAGCCGACTTATGCTGGGGATGACCTGGGAGTCATCCTGAGTGTGGCTCAAAATTAGACAAATCTTATAGGACTCAAGTCTCGATGTAGTCCTGACTCATAAAGCAAATCTCGAAATGCGCCGATCTAAATAGTGACCAAGGAGATCTAATGTTTCCATTCACTAGGATCGTGTTAGTAGCGCCTCTTTTGACTCTCACAGCATGTGCGACATTTACGTCGAATGATGCGGGTAAGGCGACTTACTATGAATCCTCGTTTAATGATAGGAATCGTGCACCGGCAAGTTTAACGCCGCCGATCACAGTCGCAGATGACAAGGCTTCGATCGATCCTGTCTACATGAGGACTCAAGCGGACTATTATTTTGCAATGGGAGAAGCCTTCAGTCTTGAGGGTAATCCGAGCAAGGCGATTGAGTCTTTCAAGATGGTCTTGATCTATGACCAAAACTCACCAACTGTGAATATGCGCCTGGCGGCAGAGTACCTCAAGCAAGGAATGGTTTCAGAGTCTTTGGTGCAAGCCGAAGAAGCTGTTAAAAAAGATCCAAAAAATTTAGACGGACATCTTTTGTTGGGCGGTCTGTATTCATCCATGAAGCTTTATCCAAAAGCGATGGAGCAATATGGCATCGTGATGAAGATGCAGCCGAACAATACTGAAGCGCCTCTTTATGTGGGAGCTTTGTATTCCGAGCAAAAGCAATACGATAAAGCCGTGAAGCATTTTGAATCTTTGACTAAAAATCCAGACTATCAAACTCCTTACATGGCTCACTACTATATTGGTCGCGTGCGTATGGAGCAGCCTGAAGCTAAATACCAAGCGCTAGCAGAACTGTCGCTTAAAAAATCTTTGGAGCTAAAGCCAGATTTTTCAGATGCCGTCCTTTCATTAGGCATGCTCTATGGAAAACTAAAGCAAGAAGCCAAAGCTGTTGCCCTTTATCGCAAGTTTCAAAAAGAAAATTTGCCTAGTGCAAAAGTAGCAGAAGTCTTGGCGCAAATCTTTATTGAAAAAGGCGACTACGAAAGTGCTTTCGAACAGCTCGAGGTTGTTGAAAGTGACTCGGATGAGCCGTTAAACGTGAAAATGAAGATGGCCCTGATTCTTATCGAACAGAAGAAATACACTCTGGCGACATCCAAGCTAGAAGAGATTCTTGTGCAAGCGCCTGAATCCGATAAAATTCGTTTCTACTTAGCTGCTGTCTATGAAGAAACGCACAGTAATGAAAAAGCTTTGCGTGAATTCAAAAAGATCCCCCCATCGAGTTCTTACTATGGTGAGTCGGTTGTGCATGCGGCCTATATAGAGAAAAAAGCGGGTGACTTAAAAGCCGCACTTGAAACGGTTGCGACCGGCCTAAAAGAGCGCAAAGACCAACCGCAAATTTATGCAATGTATGCGTCTTTGCTCGATGAAAAAGGCGACTTCAAATTGGCCTTGCAAATTCTTGAACAGGGACTCGAAAAGTTTCCAACTAATGCCCAGATGAGATTTTACTTTGGAACTTTACAGGACCGCATGGGTCACAAAGATAAAGTGGTTTCAGAAATGCAAAAAGTTTTAGAGATTGATCCAAATCATGTGCAGAGTTTGAACTACTTGGCGTTCACGTGGGCAGAGCTAAATGTAAACTTGCTAGATGCTGAAAAGTTGGCTCGTCGTGCGCTAGAGTTGGATCCAAAAGACGGCTATATCCTAGACACCCTGGGATGGATTCTTTATAAGCAAAATAAATTTGATGAATCTGTACAATTCTTAGAGGCGGCGTTTAAGTACCAATCCGGAGTAAGCATTATTGCAGAACACTTAGGAGATGCTTATAGCAAGCACGCGATGGTTGATAAGGCTAAAAAAATGTATCACAAGGCGGCTGAGCTTGAGAGTGACAAAAAGAAAGTTCAGGAGATCCGCAATAAGATTACGGCCATCGAAAAACAAGAAGTGAATAAAGGCCGTGTGCCGGCTTCTATTGAGCCTCCTTTGGCGGCCGATCGTGGTATCTAGAGTTCTAAACTGAATTAAGAATAAAAAAGGCAGCTGAGAGGCTGTCTTTTTTGTTTTAAAAAGCATTTTCTTTAAAAATTTAGCTTTCCCCATTTTTTGGCGCATCAAAATAAACGACATAAAACAAAAGTGGAAATATCACGATCAAACCTAAGCTGTAGGTCCACTGATTCACTGAAAACAGAACAGCAAAAATCAAACAGGGCAAGGCTAAGGACTTTATATTTCTAAGGTTGCTGAGTGCCGCCTGATCCAGGGCCTTTATGATATTCACCGAGCGCCGCTCCGTCTGGATCAGGGCGTGAACCAAAATAAAATAAAATAAAATGCCAATAATAAAGAGCCCCAAGGATGTCGGTACGGAGGTCATTAAATCTTGTGGACTTTGAAGGACGCCGTAAGCCGAGCCAATCAAAATACTTGTGGGCGCCAGAAGGACACCTACGACGAGAAGCGACACCGCTGACTTTTTTAGAAAATCGAGATCTTTAGGCCAACTGGAATGCCGAATCCAAAAGTTCGTGAGGAGCTGTAGAACCAAAAGGCCCAATGAAATAAAAATGGGGCCAAGGACAGGAATGAACTGGGCAAGCATCACAAGCAGGCTTGCAATGCAACCGATGAAGAGACTTTCTTTCCAATTAATTTTAAACTGAATATAGGCTTGTTTAAATGAATTCATGACTTTATCCTAGGGCAATGAAACGACTTTGGCGACAGCAAAAATGGATGCTCGTTCTTTTGCTTTTACTGACTGGCGGTTGCGCTTCGAAAGTAATTAGCAAGGGTGCTTTTCAAAAAGCTCAATGGGAAACGAAGGCGCTTGTAAAAGATCTTCGCGAGGGAAAAAATCAATCTCTGACCATTGATATTTACGCAATCAAAAATGAGCGTGCGCGATTTGAAATCTCCGCCCTCTTGGGATTCCAAGTAGCGAGTATGGTAATGAGCCCGAGAGAAATCTCCTATATTATATATCCACAAAAGAAATTCTATTATGGCAGAAACTCTGAGCGCGCAGTCGAAAGCATGATCGGTCTGCCCTTGCATCCGATGAATTTGGCTTCTATTGCATTTGACGAGCCTGTTCGTGGAAGAGGCTGGAGTTGTGCCGTGGATGCCCATGGCGTGATGGCTCATTGTGAGAACGTGGGTCGGTCTATAAAGGTTGAATGGCAGGATCGTAAGGAAGGTGCCAAGAAGGTCCTCATCACCGCACCACAGTTTGAAATGCAGTGGCTCTTCAGTGCACCCCAGACGGACGTCCAGTTCAAGGCCGAGCTATTTACGCTCAAGCAGCCTGAGGGCTTCAAAGCAATACAAATTAATTAATCTTCTCGTTAACCGTATTGGAGTGAGGCATACTCTAAAGGTATAGGTGTGTCAGGAATCACCACCTGGGGGAGTATTTATGGCCTCTAAGTTTGACCTTCAATCACTTGTAACTAATTGGGAAAGCTCAAGTTCTCTTGCGAAAGAACACTGGAGTGGAACCTTTGGTGAATATCTCGATCTGGTAAAAGCAAATCCCACAATTACGAGGAATGCTTACCAACGCATGTACGACATGATCGTTGAGCCAGGCATGGAGACCTACACGGACTTTAAAAAAGAAGTCACTCGTTACAAGTTTTTTGATGATATTGGAAATAACGGCAAAGACGCTGTGTTTGGCCTCGATGTGCAGTTAATGAAACTGGTGAACATCTTAAAGGCCGCCTCACTTGGTTATGGCACTGAAAAGCGTGTCATTCTTTTGCATGGACCCGTGGGAAGTGCGAAATCGACGATCTGCCGTCTTCTGAAAAAAGGTTTGGAGCAGTATTGCCATTCGCCGCAAGGCGCTTTGTACACTTTTGAGTGGACTGATGAAAAGCTCGAGCTGGATGGCATTTTGGGAAAAGGTCTTAAAACCTTTCCGTCTCCGATGAATGAAGAGCCCCTGCTTTTGATTCCAGAGGAGCTGCGCGGTTCGGTTTTTGATCAAATCAATAAGGGCCAAGAGGGAAGCTATCGAGTTAATATCGACGGCGATCTCAGTCCTCCTTCGCGATTTATTTTTAAAAGTTTAATGGAACGCTATGATGGCGACCTGATGAAGGTGTTGTCTCACGTACGAGTAAAGCGCTTCTTTATATCCGAAGCGGACCGCATTGGTATTGGTACCTTCCAACCTAAAGACGAAAAGAATCAAGATTCCACGGAGCTTACCGGCGACATCAATTATCGTAAGATCGCAGAATACGGATCTGATTCAGATCCGCGTGCCTTCAATTTTGACGGAGAATTCAATGTCGCCAATCGCGGCATGATCGAGTTTGTCGAGGTTTTAAAATTAGATGTGGCCTTCTTGTACGACCTTTTAGGGGCTTCCCAAGAACATCGTGTGAAACCCAAAAAATTCGCACAGACCCATATCGATGAAGTGATCATTGGGCACACCAATGAGCCAGAGTACCGTCGTCTTCAAGACAACGAATTCATGGAAGCCCTTCGTGATAGAACTGTGAAAGTAGATATTCCATATATCACTCGCTGGAGAGATGAGATCAATATCTATAAGCGTGACTTCAACTCACAAAAAGTTCGTGGTATCAGTATCGCGCCACACACAATAGAAATGGCCGCTATGTGGGCGATTCTCACGCGTTTGGAAAAGCCCAAAAAGGCCAACCTCACGCGCTTGCAAAAACTGAAGCTTTATAATGGAAAAACTTTGGCCAATTACACCGAAGACAACGTTCGTGAGTTGCGCAAGGAATCGAACCGCGAAGGTCTTGAGGGAATCTCGGCTCGTTATATCCAAGATAAGCTGTCAAATACATTGGTGACGGCTCAACAATCGAATAAAGGATCTGTGAATCCATTTATGATCTTTAAGGAGCTCGAGTCAGGATTAAAGAGTCACTCTTTGATCGCTAACGAAGAGGTGAAGGCGGACTATAAGGAACTTCTTGGGGTGGTCTTGCAAGAGTACGAGGAGATTATAAAATCTGAAGTTCAACGCGCTATCAGTGCTGATGAAAATGCGATGGCGAGACTGACGTCGAACTATATTGATAACGTCAAAGCCTATACTCAACGGGAGCGGGTGCGAAATTCATTTACCGGTAATGATGAAGAACCGGATGAGCGTCTGATGCGTTCGATCGAAGAAAAGATCGAAATCCCAGAGTCTCGCAAAGATGATTTCCGTCGTGAAATTATGAATTACATCGGTGCCTTGGCTTTGGAAGGCAAAAAGTTTAACTTTAAGATGAACGAACGTCTGCATAAGGCGATAGAGCTGAAACTTTTTGAAGACCAAAAGGACAGTATTAAACTGACGACTCTTGTCAGCAATGTGGCGGACAAGGATACTCAGGAAAAAATTGATATTGTTAAAACCCGTCTCATCAAAGACTTCGGGTACGACGAGATTTCTGCAACAGATGTTCTGCATTATGTTGCCAGTATCTTTGCCCGAGGCGATGTAAAGAATAAATAAGATGGCAATTCGTGAAGATCAACGCCGCTTTAAGGATATTATCAAAGGGAAGGTCAAAGAGGACCTTCGCAAATACGTATCTCAAGGCGAGTTGATCGGAAAACGCGAAAATGAATTCATTAAAATTCCACTTCCACGAGTGGACATTCCTAATTTCCGTTATGGTCCCAAACAGCAAGGCGGCGTGGGCCAAGGCGAAGGCCAACCCGGTGAAGATGTCGGGGAGCCAGGCGAGGGCGGGCAAGGTCAGGCGGGTGAGGCCCCTGGTGAGCACATGGTGGAAGTTGAAATGTCCATGGATGAGCTGGCCGAAATTTTGGGTGAAAAGCTGGAGCTGCCACGAATTGAACCTAAAGGTGCCAAAAACATAGAGTCCTTAAAAACGAAATTTACCGGATTGGCTCCTGTGGGGCCCGAAGGTCTGCGCCATTTCAAATCTTCTTATAAACGCGCCTTGAAAAGATTGGTTGGTTCGGGAGCTTACAATCCTGAGGATCCTATAGTGCTGCCGATCCGACGGGATATGCAGTATAAGTCTTTTAAAAAAGTTGAAAAACCCCAAACCCAGGCTGTAGTCATCTATATGATGGACGTTTCTGGCAGTATGGGCGATGAGCAAAAAGAAATTGTTCGTTTGGAAAGTTTTTGGATCAACACTTGGCTCAAGAAACACTACAAGGGTCTTGAGACCCGATTCATTATTCACGATGCTTCTGCCAAAGAGGTGGACGAAGAGACTTTCTTTCGCACCAGTGAATCTGGCGGAACATTGATTAGCTCCGCCTACAAGTTATGCCAGCAGATTATTCAAGAAAATTATCCGACCAGTGAGTGGAATATCTATCCCTTCCATTTTAGCGATGGTGACAACTGGAGCGGCGAAGACACGCGTTTGTGTGTAAAGATGTTAGAAGAGTTCTTTATGCCGAACTGTAATGTCTTTAGTTATGGCCAAGTCGAAAGTAAATACGGCAGCGGCCAGTTCCTGAAAGATCTAGAAAAAGAATTTGGGAAAGACGAACGCATCACCTTAAGCCAAATTGAAAGCCGCGATAAAATTCTAGATTCCATTAAGGATTTTCTCGGCAAAGGCCGCTAGGATCGCAAATTGAGGAGCTACCATGGCAAATTTAACTCCCGAACTTGAGGCAGAACGAAAGAAAATCAATCAGTACGCGAAAGAAGCGGGTCTGGATTGCTTTGAAACGATCTTTGAGC
>JBBKWD010000264.1:0-26345 GCA_037968775.1 Bdellovibrio sp. | reverse complement strand
TTTATAATATATCTATCGGCTTAAATTTATTATTTTAAAATATATTTTTAAGCTCGACTTAGGTATTGTGCATTGCATCAGGTAACTTAAAGGAGAACAAATATGAAAGTACTTACAACACTTATCGCAATGACACTTTTAACATCTTCCGCTTTTGCTGAAAGCATGTATAGCCCCGATCTAAAATGGGCAGAAGGCGGAGCCCTTGTAAAACATGACGACAGAAATTTTGCCGATGTAGTCATCAAAGGCCCAGCGGCGAAGACGCTCTACTTCGCAATGAAAGTGGCACCGATGAATACACGTGATCACATCACTCAGTTACCAGTGGAAACGAAAGAAATCGGAAGCACGATTTGCGACCGTAAAATGCAGAAGGATAGCACTGTGGTATACGAGTGTGGTATTTACGTTGAGCTTGAAAGTTCACAAAACTAAAGGAGTCTGAGCCATGAAAAAGATTTTAACGCTTATAACGTTTTTAATGTCTTGCTCAGCGTTGGCCAGTGCTACTTACTTTGAGCGACTAGCTTCAATGCATGCTCGAGGCTCAAGGCTGACGTTCAAAGAATTCAAAGGTTTTTACTCAGGTCGCTGCTTTAATAGCTATCAACCAGATCGTCCTATCGGGGCGATGCTTGGCTATATGCAATCTTCAGCTGATGCCACAGAGGTCGGCCCCGGTCTTTCACGGCCGATAGAGTACAAAGTCTCGGCGATCGTCGAAGGAGGGAGTACGCCAGGCAGATTCGATAATAACTTTCCTGCAAATAAACAAGTGTACGACCGGATTATAAAACGTATGTTGGTAAACGTTTCTTCCTATGTGGAGTCGCCAACGCTTTCGTTTACGACGGACTGGGAACCCGACGGCAGACCCGACATAGGAGATGAGTTAGTGACTTACCAGAATTACATCATCGAAAAGGCGACTGCACTCATCGCACAAAACTACCAACAGCATGGCTTTAAAAAACCAGGTGAAGTCCTCTATATGTGTTATTACTTCAAAAAGCTGGACTAAATTGGGAGGCGCTGCAGAGATACCGAAGCCCAAGATACTTGTTCTCGCCGTCGACGGCGAAGAAATACCAGTCCTGAACTGTGCCCCGCACCTTAAAAGTCCTCGGATATGCTGGTGCATATGGAGATGAGGCGGTATCAGGTGAGCATAGACTTTGCTTTAGGAGTCAAAGGTAAGGCGAACAAGCATATTGCGTAGCTGGGACCGAGAAGAATGGCCCAGAAGCGTCACATGTCAAATCCCAAGGCATTGGAGTGTCCATGAAGAAGTACATAGTTCTAATAGCGCTTTTGGTGCCGATGTTTGCCCAGGCTTCTGTCAGCAGAGTTGCCTTCAGATGTTACTCCCAAGAAGATAGACGATTGCTCCACATAGAAATTAATGATGGGACGGCAATGTCATGGGGAGGGCGTGGATACAATCTTTTTGCAGTAGAAGATATTCAAGGTCTTAAGGTGAATGAAAAATCAGCGGTCTTATTCCAGGGCCTTGGCTATCATCAGGTACTCGTACCTCTTGATTTTTTAAGTGGAAAATTATCAGCCGGAGTCATTCGCTCCAATGGGCATAGCGACTCATCAAACTTTACCTGTGAACAGATTTCAGCGATCCAGAACTAAATAATAAAAATGACCGAGCATTTGGCTGCGTAGTTTATAGATGACCATTTGACGACATATGAGCTAGAGAGAGCTTGTTTGTTGGTGCAAAAGCTTCCGGGTAGTAACTGAATTAAAAACTAGGCTTCAGCAGAAAGGTCTGCCGATAAACCTTTCGTTCAATCGCAACGACTCCGATTATAACTAAAATTTCAGTCGCCAACAACAGGCGTCCCCAATGAGTTATATTTGGGAAGTTGAAAATAACAACTCCAGAAATCACACAATAGAATAGATTCGCAGCAATAATTGCTTTCAACATCAATGGACTAGTTGTTTTTATAAACCAATAGCAGCTTAATGAATAGATGCCATATATTAGTGGAAATATCGCTAAGAGGTATAATGCCCAGGAAGGCAATCCAGTCCATTGGGAAAGCAGAGGAAGTACCAGGCCAGTAAAAGTTGCGCTTAACATCGCTCCGACACCATCAAAAAGAAAGATGTTTCGCTCATTGAGATTCATCACTTTATGCTAGGTCAGTGAAAATTCAATGTCAAAATCAAATCCTAAATGCTCAGGGGAACCAATACTAGATTCTCGATTTTCCACCACCCGTGGCAAGCTGTTCCCCCGCCATTGTAGCGGGTAAAGAATAAATTTTCGAGTATAGCTAGGGCTAAAGGCACTGCATTATCTGCTTGACCGACTTCTTCATAGAAGGATGGACAGACTCGCTCAATAACCGGGAGCAGCTGTATTTAGCAAACGAAGGTCACCCACTTTTTCGAGAAAGACCGATTGAACTGTCTGAATCTTCGACAGGACCGCGGCGCCAATTCGTCACAAGGGTCATTGATCTCTAAATGAGACAGTCATCGGGTCCTTGTTTGTTATAGGAGAGGCATGTGCTTTGCATTTCTAAACTCTTATGAAGACAGGTAAAACTATATTCGAACACCAAAACTATCGAGACTTCCTTCGAGAACACTTAGCGCAAGCTCAAGAGCGAAATGCTTTGTTCTCTTTGCGCTCTTACGCACAAAAACTAGGGATCACAGCCTCTTATCTGTCGGAGGTCCTTTCCGGTAAAAAAAATCTGAGCACAGCAAAGGCTGCTGGTATTGGAGTAAATCTGGGGCTTAGCCATTCAGAACAGCAGTATTTTCTAGAGATCGTTCAGGTCAGTGATACGAAGAACAATGCGGCCCTGGGGCTTTTGCAAGATCGCCTAGATAACTTTCAGCGCCCCATAAAGAGAGATATCGCAGAATCCCGCCAATTCGAGATGCTCGCAACCTGGTACTTGATTCCCGTGCTTGAAATGACTGTGAGTGCTCACTATCAAGGTCAGGCCGCTGATATTGCCCATGTATTAGGAGTTTCCGAAGTTCAAGTTTTTGAAGCGATCCAGCACTTGCACGGCATGAATGCTATCGAGCCATCAGAAGACGGTGGTTGGAAAAAATGCTCAGGTCATTTGATCTTAAGCTCTGAAAAACATAATCAAGCTCTAAAAAAATTCCATTCCAGTCTGATCGAAAAATATCAACGGGCTCTTTTTGATCAGACCCCACAGGAACGCTACACGGGATCGGAAACCATTTTGATTGATCAAGAGCAAATACCCGAAGCTCATAAAATCATGAATGAGTGCTTAGATAAGCTTGTCTCCTTGTTAAGTAAAAGCAACGAAAGAACCGAGCCCTATCACCTGCATTTTGGTATGTTTTCTTTACGCCGTAAAATCGTATCTGACGGGGAGGCATCATGAAAAAAATGATCTTACTTTTATTGATTTGCACGACGGGTTTTTTCGCATCTGCGCAAGATCACTCTTGTTTGGCTTCGAAAGACATTTATGTCAAAGACTTTTGCCAAGTCAGCTACCTCACGCTTGCACAAGTGCAAGTGATGCAAATCAATGCTTTAGCACCTGCAGAACTTGATATAAATAAAATGGAGCAGGTCCTTACGATAAACAGAATAAATAGAAGTGATGTGGAAATTGAGTTGTGGTCTGGATATTCGAATATGCAGAAGGCTAATCGCAGCTTTAAAGTTTTGCTCGAAAAATCAGGACAAACAAGGGATTACCTAAAAGGCATGAAATCTTTCGGTCTGGATTCGTTACCGCAAATCAATATGGATCAGGAAAAGTCGACGTCCACCGGGACGCGTGGTGGTGGTATTGGGAATGAAACCTATATCTTGCCTCAGGGATTTTGGATCGAATAGTGAGAAAATATTCTGCTCTTTTTTTATTTGTGAGTCTGGTGGGATTTAGCTTGGCGCAAGCTGATATGATTTATCCGATGACTCCGATTTATCAGAGTTCGATGTTCTCAAAAAAATTTATTGGTGTACAAATTCCATATGAATCAGTTGCCCTTTTAGGGGGATCCCAGGATCAGGCTCAAGCGCAATTAAGAGGTCTTGGCTTGTACACGTATGGAAATATGCGTTTTGTAAGTTCGTTGCTGGGAGCAAAGAAAATCGGCAGCGGCATTTTAGGAACAACGGAACGATATGATGGAATTGCATTTGAGCAGTCGACGTGCATCGGTATTTGTCTCGAGTTCGGTGGCTCAGGCAGAGGAAAAACTCTAAAACTGGGTGAACAGCTAACCTATGGTTTGAATATGAACTGGGCCGTTGATCGCAGCGGCGATGTTCGTAATAAATCAGGTGTTTGGGTAACGGATCCCATCAGTATGATCCTGGAGTATGGAAATTTTGTAGTTCAAGGTGAAACCGCAATGGATGTGGCGCTTAAAACTGCAAGATATGGAAACTATCGGCTAAAAGCTGAGAATCGGGATCCCAATGCTATTGATTGGCCCAAATCCCTTTTTCCATTCTTGTCTGAATCTAAAAATCAAGATCGTGAAGTGAGCCCGACGAACTTAGCTATTGCAACTGTTTCCAAATCCAGTTCGTTAAGTCGTCTATTTGAAAAAATTCGCGACGACGTTAATAAAGAATTGAGATGGAAATCAGAACTTGGCAGAATCAATGACCAAGCTCCTGTCTGGGCAAACGCCAAAGCAAACTCTTTGGTGCAGAGTATTTGTGATTCTCTTCACAGGGCTCATCAAGGTCCGGTGCAGTTACCTCCGCGTTGCAGCGTTTTCGCAAGTTTAACTCCGAATGCATACGCCTATCCGGGGGGAGACATTTTTGTGTCGGCCGGATTGTTAGGTGTTTTACCGAATGTCGATACTCTGATATTCTTTCTGTCACACGAGTACACTCATATTATTGCACGACATACGACTAGACGAATGGAGAAAGAAGATACACGTGCCTCTGTCTTGGCAACAACCGCGCTAGTAGGAAATGTTGCAGCAATGGGTAGCAGCGGCAGTCTGGTCGAGCTAACGAAAGCGATGGGGGTTCGACAGCTGAGTATGGAATCCATTCAATTTGCGGTTAACAGCAGCCTTGCACAATATACTCGCGATCAAGAAGACGAAGCCGACGAAATGGGAATTGAAATGGCGATGAACTTAGGCGCCCACCCTTTAGCTGTGATTGATGGCTTGAAAGCAGTTGAGACTTATTGCGACGATACGTTTAAGAAAAAACAATCCGGCATTCTCAATGATTTCATGACCGCGGATCACAACGAATTGCAGGATCGTTTGCGGAATATCGAATCTCATGCCGCCTCCTATGCGGCGAAAATCAAAGGGAAGCTAAGACTAGCTCGCGTTTTGGATTCGCAATTCTTGCCGATTCAGACCCAGCTGAAAGCACTCTCCAACTATTACCGCTTGAACCTGAAGAGCCTTCAATAGGCAAATCTTAGAATAGAGATAATTCGTAAGAAATTAATTATCGAGGTCTTTGCGTCAAGATCGACCGAAAGCCTCCGTCTTTTAACGACAGAGGCTTTTTTACTTTATGGCGTTTGACTGCGTTTGCTCAGTTCTTCGTATCCAGGCATTGTCGATAAATCGGGCACGACAACGATCGCGATGCGGCGATTGGCGGCTTTACCTTCGGTGGTGTCGTTGCTTTGTCGCGGAGTCGTATCGCCGAAGCTTGCGGCGCTCACTCGGTCGGCAGGCATTCCGGATTCGATCATATTGCGGGCCACGTTTAGTGCTCGCGCGGATGCTAGCTCCCAGTTAGATGGAAAGACTGCCGTTGCGATAGGCACATTATCCGTGTGGCCTTCGACTTGGTAGCGTTTGCCAGTGATGTCTTTAAGCTGCTGAGTGACTTCTTTAAGAGCCACAAGTCCAGCGGGTGAGAGTTTTGCTGATCCCGAGGCAAACAGAACGTCGGAACCTAGACTGACCACCATTTTTCCATCGATGAACTGGACGGAAAGTGCTCCTGAGTCAGTGAGTTTTTTAAAGCGCTTGTTGAGGTCTTCGAATTCTTGCAACCGAAGTTTTTGCTCTGCCTGGCGTTGGCGCATTTCTTCCATAGCGGTTTTCATAGTCTCAAGCGAGGCTTTGAGTTGGCCGCGATCTTTTGTAGTCGCAATAAGATTGTTTTGAAGCAGAGCCCGCTCTTGTTCGAGGCCCTTATTTTCTGCTTTTGCTGCTTCAGTTTCATTTTTCAATGCCGCTAATTCGAGATTCAGCGCTGAAACTTGTTTTTGATGGGTTGATTTTGAAACACAGGCCGTCTGTCCAAACAAGACGACGAACCCACATAGGACCACTTTATTCATATGCTACCCTCCTTGGCAGTTTTAAGTATTGTGCCTTGGCAGATGAGTCGATACAAATTGTTAGCTCTGCATCATCTGGTGAAAAGCGACGGAAGTCGGTAAAATCGAATTAAATCGGTAATTAGAGGTGCGGTCCTTGATCTTTCGCGCAGTTCCTCTACGATTTTCTTCCCTAATCAATTCATCCTCGCTAAAGTGGATCGATGTCAAAAGTTAACTACACCCTTATTACCGAAGCCGAATTGCCAGCACTTCTGGCCGAACAGCATACCGAACTTTCAGGTTATGAGTTTAACGAGCTTAATCTGACCGATACGAAATTAAAGTCGGCGATTTTTTTAGAGTGTAAATTCACGAAGTGCAATTTATCAAATGTATCGTTGATGAATGTCGTTTTAAAAGCGGTTCAGTTTGAAGACTGTAACTTATTGGGTGTAAATTGGACTGAAATTCGCAAAGGTGGGGATTTCGGTTTTTCAAACTGCAAATTAGACTTTGGTTGCTTTCAGTCGATTGATTTGCGCAACTTTAAGTTCGAAAATTGCTCAATCCGAGAGGCTGATTTCTCGGGTGCCAATTTGACGAAGGCGAGCTTTAACAACTCTGAACTTTCCGGGACTTCATTTGCCAACGTAAATATTGAAAAGGCAGACTTCAGGCGCGCACGAAATTATTTTATAGACCCAAAGTTTGCAAAAATTAAAGAAGCTAAATTTTCTATTCCCGAAGTTTTGGTCTTGATTCAAGCTCTTGGTGCTGAAATCGAAATTTAAGTTTTGAAGCATTTTTTTGCGGTCGACCCCATCGAACTAAGCGTCGAAACTAAGGCGTCTCTATGTATTTAAAATACTCTTTGCAATAGTGACTATCCGTTTGGGCGCGATTGAAATGAATAATTTTATCAAGACGTCGGGCCTTGCAGCGATTGAGAGCGGGGCCGGTGAGTCCCGTAGGGCGCGCCTTCATAAGATCCGCCATTTGTTGACGGCAATCTTCGGCCACTTTTTCCCAAAGAGTCTCGCAGGCTTTTCGTTCAAGGCTATAGCATCGTCCTTGAGGAGTATCGGAACCACAGGTTTGTTTAGCTAAGTCTTGTTCAATCATTGGGGGAGTGATGTAGGACGAAATAATGTAGAGTGAAAAAACAAGAACGGCCACCGCGCCGAGGCTGATTTCCCAATAAATGGATAGGCCCGTTTTGTTGGCCAGAGGACGTTTTACGATCAAAAATATTCCTAAGATAAGAATTGCAAGATAGATGAAGATTTCTGTCATGCTTTCCATTATAGGGACGCAGCTAAAGCACGACAAAGTAATTCACTAGCGATGGTCCAGGGGATATCAAGGTGCGAGGCACTGGGGACGAATGCTTCAAAGAGAAATCACAAAGGTGCTCGAGAACGTAACTGCGACCAATTAATTCGACGTCACAATTAGAAGTAAAATTCGGGGGAGATAGACAAGCATTGCGACACGGTAATGTTGACCTTTTTCGACTCACTCGGAAGAAATCTCGGACCAAAACATTTCATTTAGACTGGTACTTGCAGACCCTTGTGTTAGGCTGTATCAACGATGGAACGACGAAAATTTTTGAAATTTGCAGGCCTTTCTGGTGTCGCAGGCACCATTTGGGGGAACTTACACCCGGCCCTTGCACAGACATGGCAAAAAGTATCGGACCCTTCGGGGCCAGCAAACACGTGGCAAAAACTAAGCATTGCTACTTCGACCGATATCATTGGTGTTGCAAAAGTCGCAACCTGGTACCAGCACAATTTAGCGATCAGATCGGATGGTCTTCTTTTTGGATGCGGGGCCAACCCTACAGGGGCCCGTGGAGACAATTCGACGACCACCAAAAGAACCTATATTCAGGCTGTTGGGATCTCAAATATCGTCGATATAGCCTGTGGAATTGACCACTCTCTTGCCATTGGCGGCGACGGAATGCTGTATGGTTCAGGCGATGGAGCAAGAGGGCAATTCGGGGACAACTCAATCGCCGACCGGTCTACATTTACCCAAGTCACTGGTTTTTCAAACGCAGTGGCAGTCTCTTGCGGTCGCTGGAGTTCGATGGTTTTGGGTTCAGATGGAATGGTGTATAGCGCGGGCTACCAATTGACGGGCCAGCTTGGGGACAATTCAACCACCAACCGTTCTACCTTTGTTCAAGGCATTGGTGTATCAAGCGTAGTTGCTATCAGTCGCGGTTATAGTCATTCCTTAGCGCTTCGTTCAGACGGAATGGTTTTTGGTTGTGGCACGGGCAACACAGGAAGACTCGGCGGGAACAACGTGACTCAACGAAATACCTTTGTACAAGCTATTGGCATTTCAAATGCGGTTGCTGTTGCCTGTGGTGTTGATCACTCCGTTGCTCTTCGATCGGATGGTTTAGTCTTTGCTACTGGAACAAACTCCGATGGCAGGCTTGGAGTCAATGATCTCGCAGCTAAATCCACGTTTACCCAAGCCGTGGGAATTTCAAATGCGATAGCAATAGCTGCAGGATATTTTAACACGATGGTGTTGAGATCAGATGGTTTTGTGTTTCTAGCCGGAGACGGTTCCAAGGGACAACTCGGAGACAATACGATTGCCGATAAATCAACTTTTGTACAGGCGATCGGAATTTCAAATGCAATAGCGATAGCTGTGGGACAGTATCAATCATTGGCTATTCGTGCTGATGGATTGCTGTTTGCCTGCGGCTACAATAGTGTGGGTCAGCTTGGTGATAATACCATAATAAGCAAAAGAACTTTTGTGCAGGTGATTGGAGTTTAACATCCCAGAGCTGACTTCCCCCAACGGGGGGAAGCAAAGTTCTTCTCAAAAAAATAAATAAGCCCTCTTCAGCGAAGGGGGCTTATTTATTTTACAAGTAATTTAGATTGAAACTAAAGGCGTTGAACTTCTCTCAAAATCGCAGGGACTTGGTCCAAGTTGGCTTTTGCGGCTTTGATGTATCTCACAGCATCTTTTTGCAAGATACGACCAGCAGCCATTTTCTCGCAAAGAAGTGGTTCTAAAGGATCAGTGATCTCATAGACTGATTTGTGTTGTGGCCACAAGTTTTCAACATCGTTTGCTCCACCCATGCAAAGTGGGATGTAATGATCGATTTTGAAATCCATGCGGTTCATAGAGCGAGTGCGGAATCCCAGCTGATCGTAGTGAACAAAAATTTCTTTTTTTGTGCGTGTATCAACGTCGCGTTCGCAATAATTGATGTTTTCAGGATAACGGTGTTCAGTAGGGCGGACACAGAGGGCGCCAGGAGTCAGATTGGCATCTGGTCCTTTCGGGAAATTTCTTTCACCGGCAAAAGACGAAAGAGAAATCAACGTAACTAGAAACAGAGCAATTAGATGCTTCATTCATACTCCAAATAGACCGTCATTTAAGGCAACGGGTAGAAACGTCGGACCATATCACCGACTTATATTTGCGTTCGTGCGGACAGTGCTAACAGTCCATACGGGGTCGTTGCAATATAATTATTACCAAGTCGTAACGCGGCAAATTAGAGTTTCGGAGGCATTAATTTTTGGAGTGGAGAGTGACGTTTGATTTGATCTTCCTCTAGCTCACCAACTCCAAGCGACTTCGATCACAAATTACTTGCGCGGCAGCGGGGGGATGCCTGGCGGAATCACGGGCGGCTTTCCAGGAGGGGCCGGCGGCGGATCACCGGGCACGGGCGGCTTGAGTGGCGGCAATTCATTGGGGGGCGGTTGGATAGAAGGTTGTTTTTTCTTTGGAGGCTCTTTTCGAGGAGCTTTTTTTGGGGAATCAGGTTCCCTCTTAGGAGCTTTCTTTTTATCCATAGGGTCCTCTTCTGAAAACAGTTGGGGGTTGTGGTTTGGAGTTGTTTCGACGCGAGCTTCTGCAGCTCGAGCGGGGCCGCCGAGCCCAAAGACTCCAGCTAGAAGAATCACCGCAAAAGAAGAGAGTGTTTTCATATATAGAGCCCTCGGGTTCCATTTTTCGATGAGCTCCAGGTGAGCACAATATGTTTTTTGAGTCACTGAGGGACAGCAAAACTCTTGTCGGATCAGTGATAAAGAATGCTAAGTAACAGCTGTTAGCAGTCGTTTTTTCGAAAAAAACACACTCCTGTAATTCCGCGCAAAGCGGCCGAGTTTGACTCAAAAGCTTGTACACTAAATCAGTTCAATCAAAAAAAAAGAGGTGCCCCATGACTCATGCGTTGATAACTCTGGCATTTATAATATTCGGTCCTCCGGCTCTCGCTGCAACGCCGGCGGAAGCCAATTTAACGCTTGAACAGTCACATCAAAAAATGGTGGACCTTGTGGACAGAATGGCACGCGAAGGGAGCCTGACGGCGGTCGAAAGAACCCTCGTACTTGGGGATTTATCAGCGCATGTAGGGCGCTACAAAGAGTACGTTCAGTCCGTGACCATGGCTCATACCTATTTGAAGAAAAAAACAGAGCGAGAGCACCACTACGTACAAAAAATTCTTCATATGTCCAGTCGGCTTGATAATTTCTCAACCCATCCTTTCGGTGACCTGAGTGACATCACTGAAGAGCTAACGGACTATGTGCCGGCAGATAGAAAGTGTGGAGTGCCCGTAGTTATGGAATGTGTCGCTCGGGAGGTAGAAGTTCGGCAGGACGCTATCTATCAAAACATCAGCCAACGTAATGCCCGGGTTCGAAGAAAGTTTAAAAAGGCCGCGGATCAAGGTCTTCATACCGCGGAAATTTATGCCCGGGTATTAGCAACCCTGCGGTCTGATAATCCCACGGACTATTTGAAAGAATATATCTATGGGAAAGACCGTTTAGTGATAGGCGTAAAGCAAGAAATTGAAGTGGGGTATTAGGCTCTGCATTCAAAACGACTCGGGGCGGGTTTTTCTGGTGCTCCCTAAGCGTCTGAAGGTCGAGTTGTCCTCGAATCTCCCAAAATCTAGCCAATCGACGCTTAATTCCATGATCAAGCCTTAGACAATCACGCCAAAAAACGATATCTTAGGCGGATTGTCGAAAGGCTCAGGAAATGAAAACGACGTTGGTAAAGTCCCTTTTTAGAGAAACTGAAAAACATTTGGATCAGGAAGTTCAACTTTCAGGTTGGGTACGAAAAATTCGCGACCAGAAAAGTTTCGGTTTTATTGAGCTCAATGATGGAACCTTCTTTAAAGGAATCCAAGTAGTCTTTGATGCCAAACTTTCTAATTTCGAAGAAATCGCCAAGCTCTCGATTGCGAGCTCAGTTTATGTCACCGGTAAAGTGGTTAAGTCTCAAGGTGCTGGGCAGAGCTTTGAGGTCATTGCCTCGAAGATTGAAATTTATCAAAAAGCATCCTCAGAGTATCCTTTACAAAACAAGCGACACACTTTTGAGTTCTTGCGAGAAATCGCCCATTTAAGACCTCGTGGGAATACATTTTCGGCGGTGTTTCGTGTGCGCTCTGTATTAGCCTTTGCCTTGCATAAGTTTTTTCAAGACCAGGGCTTTGTGAATGTACACACGCCGATCATAACGGGCGCAGATGCCGAGGGTGCTGGCGAAATGTTTCGTGTGACCACACTCAAGCTGGATAAGCCTCCGCGGAATGCCGATGGCACAATCGACACCACTCAAGATTTTTTCGGTAAAGAGACAAACCTGACAGTCAGCGGTCAGTTGAACGGTGAAACCTTCAGTGCTGCTTTCCGAAACATTTATACTTTCGGGCCGACCTTTCGCGCAGAGAATTCAAATACGTCCCGGCACGCGGCTGAATTTTGGATGATTGAGCCCGAAATCGCTTTTGCCGACCTTTCAGCCAATATGGAATTGGGCGAGGCGATGATTAAGTTTGTCATTCGCTATGTTATGGAGCAATGCCCAGAGGAAATGGAATTTTTCAGTCAGTTCATTGAAAAAGGTTTGTTTGATAAATTAAACAATGTCCTGAACAACGACTTTGGACGTGTGACTTATACAGAGGCTGTCGACATTCTGAAAAAATCAGGAAAGAAATTTGAATACCCAGTTGAGTGGGGTATCGATTTGCAGTCCGAGCACGAGCGTTTCTTAGCTGAAGAGCACTTTAAAAAACCAGTGTTCGTGACCGACTATCCAAAAGACATCAAAGCTTTCTATATGAAGTTGAACGAAGATAAAAAGACAGTGAAGGCCATGGACTTGTTGGCGCCAGGAATTGGTGAAATCATCGGTGGATCTCAGCGTGAAGACAATCTTGAGTTGTTAGAGGCTCGTATGCGCGAAGTGAATTTGAAGCCGGAAGACTATTCTTTCTATTTGGATTTGCGTCGTTACGGAAGCTTCCCGCACTCGGGGTATGGATTGGGATTTGAGCGCATGTTGATGTATGTCACAGGGATGACAAATATTCGTGACGTTATTCCGTTTCCACGTACGCCTAAGAACGCTCTTTTCTAGAGGTGTATAGAGGCAAAAGTTGCTTCGCAACAGGAGGCCCCTCATGAGGGGCTCTGCAAATGGAGTTAGCGATGAATCAAATCGGACAAGACCTTATACTTAAGTCACAGAATTGGCTCAAACAGGATGTCTTTCCCCTTTGGATACGTCTGGGGGTTGACCCGCTGAATGGCGGCTTTATTGAAGCCCTCACGATGCAAGGGGAGCCAGTGGATTCACCACGCAGAGCCCTGGTGCAAGCTCGACAAATTTATTCTTTCGTAACAGGTGCTCAGTTGAGTTCCTGCGACTCTCAACAGGCTCACGAAATTGTTGCCAAGGCGGGGCAGTTTTTTGTGAATTCATATTTAACGGTCCATGGTTCTTGCTTGCACGCGGTGACTCCGCAAGGTGAACCGGCCCAACTCGATGAAGAACTCTATACTCAGGCATTTGCACTTTTCGCCTTGGCGCAAATTTACAGTGTGACGAAAGATCCCCAATATCAGCAGCATGCCTTGCGGTTGATGGCTTACCTTGAAAAAAATCGACGGGCGCCAGGTGGCGGCTACACCGAGATAAAAAAACAAGAAGTTCTTTTTCAATCCAATCCCCATATGCACTTGTTCGAAGCCGTGCTCGCTTGGATTCCTTTGGCGCCAGAAGAACCAGTTTGGAAAAAAATCGCGCAAGAAGTTTTTGAACTCTGCGAAAGTAAATTCATCGATACTCAAACCGGAGCCCTCTGTGAACACTTCTCAAAAGGCTGGCAGCCTTTGCGCACCAATGAAAATTTCGTTTTTGAGCCAGGCCATCACTTCGAATGGTCCTGGTTGATGGCTGTTTACCAAGAACTCTCAGGTGTCGAAAGCCGTTCACTTCGACATTCGTTATACGAAATAGCAACGACTCACGGAGTTCTGCCCGAGACCAAGCTGGCCGTTGATGAGGTCTGGAGCGATTTTAGAATCAAAAAGAAAAGCTCTCGATTTTGGCCGCAGACAGAGAGAATCAAAGCCGCAGTCAAACTCGGCATTGAAAGTCCGAGAGAGCAGCAACCACTTTTTGCCAGGTCTGCCGACGAGGCGATGGCAGCCTTGTTTAAGTTTTTTGAAACTCCCATTAAGGGGTTGTGGCAAGATACTCTCTTGGAAACTGGGGAGTTTACCCAACAGGACCCAAAGGCCAGTTCGCTTTACCATACAATCAATGCGATTTCAGAATACGTCAAAATTCGTCCTCAACTTCAGGATAAGTAGTAGCGGACCTAGACGAGCCACTGGATCCTCAGACCCATATATTGACCTCGACGGTGCAAACGGTGAAAATTGATGAAAGTAAAAATCACAGTTTTATGAACTGTTTCACTAACTGTTTCAATGTAGGAGATCTCGATGGAAAAACCTTGGTTGGCTCATTATGAAAAAGGCGTGCCTGAAGAGATTTCATTTGGTTCTTATAAAAACCTCAATGATATGTTCGATGAAGGCTTTAAAAAATACAGTGGGCGGCCCGCTTTCTATAACCTAGGTCGGACATTGACCTTTGCCGGACTGGATCGCCTGAGCTCTCGCTTTGCTGCTTATTTGCAAAACCAGACAGATCTCAAACCGGGGGATCGTGTCGCGATCATGTTGCCAAATATCTTACAATATCCAGTGGCCTTGTATGCTTGCATTCGCGCGGGTTTTGTCGTCGTGAACGTGAATCCACTTTATACCGC
Source organism: Bdellovibrio sp. (assembly GCA_037968775.1). Classification (GTDB taxonomy): domain Bacteria; phylum Bdellovibrionota; class Bdellovibrionia; order Bdellovibrionales; family Bdellovibrionaceae; genus Bdellovibrio. The sequence continues at coordinate 11,900 of JBBKWD010000264.1, read as the reverse complement.
AAGAGAGTTAGAGCACCAGCTGAAGGATTCGGGTGCAAAGGCCATTATCGTTTTTGACAATGCCGCTGCTACTTTTCAAGAGACTGTGGGCAAGACGGACGTTAAATATGTTTTCACAACAGCGATCGGTGATTTTTTAAAGTTTCCGAAGTCTGTCATTGTGAATTTTTTAATCGCAAAAGTAAAAAAAATGGTCAAGCCTTTTTCTATTGATGGAGCTGTCAGATTTTCGGATGCCTGTCGCGAAAGAGGTCATACTTTTACCAAACCTCAAGGGGTCGAACTAGAGACAGTGGCTTTCTTGCAGTACACGGGTGGCACCACGGGTGTTTCAAAGGGCGCGATGCTCACTCACAAAAATATGCTTGCAAACCTGATTCAAGCGCGGCATTGGATTCGTCTTCGCGCACGCGATGAAGGCGAAGTGATCATCACAGCTTTGCCGCTGTATCATATTTTTTCTTTGACCGCGAATTGTTTTGTTTATAGTTCGCTGGGGGCGCTCAATGTTCTGATCACGAATCCAAAAGATATTCCGGGATTTGTGAAAGAACTCAAGGCGTGGAAGTTCACAGCTATCACAGGTGTGAATACACTTTTTAATGCACTTTTGAATAACGCGGAGTTTGCAAAGCTTGATTTCTCGCGTCTGAAAATGACATTGGGGGGCGGTATGGCTGTGCAATCTCCTGTGGCAAAAAAATGGAAAGAAGTTACCAAAACGACCTTGATAGAAGCCTATGGATTGACGGAAACGTCACCCGCAGCCTGTATCAATCCAGGCAACTTGCAAGACTACAATGGCTTTATTGGACTACCTATTTCATCAACTCTGGCTAAAATTATCGATGACGAAGGTAAGGATCTGCCCTATGACCAAATCGGGGAGCTTTGCATTCAAGGTCCACAGGTGATGAAGGGCTACTGGAACCGTCCTGAAGAAACCGAGAAAGTCATGACAGCCGATGGCTTTTTTAAAACCGGGGACCTGGGTTTTATGAACTCTCAAGGCTATGTTAAAATTGTCGATCGCAAAAAAGATATGATTTTGGTTTCAGGATTTAACGTTTATCCCAATGAAGTTGAAGAAGTCGCGAGTGAACATCCCGGAGTGTTTGAAGCGGCTGCGGTTGGAATGCCGGATGCAAAATCGGGGGAGCTGGTGAAGCTTTTCGTTGTGAAGAAGGACCCTGCTTTGACCTCTGAAGAAGTGATTCGCCACTGTCGAACCTCGTTGACAAGTTACAAGGTTCCTAAAGTGGTGGAGTTCCGTGAAAGTTTGCCCAAGACCAATGTTGGAAAAATTCTTAGACGAGAGCTGCGCTAGTCCGGCGTCTCGTTTCGAGAAGTAAATTAAAAAAAATTCATCGGATGCTTGTTCGATGAAGGCCTTTTTGTTTGAGACAAGAATCGCTGTCGATGTTGGTTTCTGACAAAATTCTGTTGTTGTTGGTCAAGACTAAACTGTACTTTAGGTCAAACTCAGCTGCACGGAGTTAGCACTCTCTGGAGTCCGTAATTTTCAACCCGATAGATACTGACAAGGCCCCAATTCTGTGTTCTAATAACGATAGAAATTCGAATAAAGGGTTCTCTCTTTAAGTCTTAAAGAGGAAGTTGTCCGATGGTAGGGTCGCCATTGTTTTAAAAACAAGGACGACCTATGACACCCGAACTCATTCAAAAGCTGCAACATTTATTAGTTATTATCGTACCGCTGATTTTATTCGTGGGGCTCTTCATGATTATGGAGAAAAACCGGAAACGAAAAGAATCACTGGTCAGCAATGACTCCTCATCATCGGTAAAAAAAAATCTTCACAGTTAGAGTTGCTTTAGATCGACTAAGTGACTGATCACGACAAGGGGAAGCTCTTGCGACAATGCGCCGTTTCGATGCGGAGGGCTGTGTGCCGTGGGCTTTTCTATGTTAGTTTTTTTTCATGCAGACGCCTCGAGTATTAAGCAATCCGACATTTCTCAGTGCGAAGGAAAAATTCTTATTGAATTTGCCTTTCTGGATAGCTGCCAGTGCGACGGCGCTTATGTCCGTTCTGTACACTCATATTTTTCGTATTTGCGAGGAGTGGGCACTCAGCAGGTCAGCTGATCCGATTATTTATTTAACAGCTCCCTTGGCAATTTTAGTTTCCTTTTTATTGGGTCACTATTTTTCGAAAGAAGCACTTGGCAGCGGAATTCCTCAGGTGATAGCCTCCGTGGAACTGTCCGAACATGGTCATCCCTTTTTGCAAAAACTTTTGAGCGTTAAAATGTTGCTCGTAAAAGTGTTCTCTTCATGTGTTTGTGTTCTCGGCGGAGGTGTTGTGGGTCGAGAAGGTCCTACTCTGCATGTATCCGCGGCCATTTTTTACCAACTCGCACGCATCTGGCCACGCAGTCTTTCGCGACCTCAGTTAAACTCTGTAATTCTTGCCGGAGGAGCTGCTGGACTCGCTTCGGCCTTTAACACGCCATTGGGCGGAATTGTTTTTGCAATTGAAGAACTCTCTAAGGCGCACATCAGCCTGGTACGCACTGCCGTTTTTCAAGCGGTAATCATTGCCGGTATCTTGGCGCAGGTCTTTTTAGGCAACTATCTTTATCTCGGTGACAATGAGTTCAGCATTTATCCACTGCATGTATTGGTACAAACCATCATAGTTGGAGGAATTGTAGGTTTGGTCGGCGGTTTTTTTGCAGAATCACTTTACCGCGTAGGTAAATGGCGCGAGAAAAAAACTTTTAAGAATAAAATTCTGATGACCTTGGCTTGTGGTGCACTTTTAAGCGCGACCATTTGGGCCTGCGGCCCTTCGGCAGCGGGCGCAGGGAAAAACACGATGATCCAATTGCTCAAGAATCCAACTGCGGTTGATCCCATATTACCCATCGCTCGAATATTGGGGAATTTCTTTACTTATACCGGCGGAGTTGTCGGTGGAGTTTTCGCACCGGCCTTATCTAGCGGAGCCGCCTTAGGGCAACTTATTTCTTGGGTATTTGGTTTTGCGAGTATGAAGCTCATGGTCCTTGTGGGGATGGTTGCGTTTTTAACTGGAATAACAAGAACTCCATTTACCTCCTTTGTTCTGGTTTTGGAAATGAGCAATAGTCATGAGATTATTCTCTACTTGATGTTAGCGTCAGTGGTTGCAAATGTGGCAGCACGCATGGTTAGCGCGGAATCGTTCTATGAGAAAGCGGCTCGTGATATTATCACGCCACTGGTGATTCGCAGTGAGAGCGCTCTGCCGAAACCATAGTTCACAGCCCTTAAAATTGAGCAACAGTTCGACAGAAAAAAGGAAAATCCTTGGAGGGAAGCCCCCTTTTTTCTATTGCAAACAATATTTCTTTTTTGTCGCGAAATGAGACATTCTTCATTACAGCTTTATGTCTAGTGGTCCGATAAGCTAAGAATGAAAAAGCTAGCGGACGTTGATCAAATTGCTTTTAATCCGGAAGACTTTGTCGCGGTCTCAAAAGGTGAGTTCGTGCCGGGCTTGCAGGTTCCCGTGGACGTGTATCTGAAGCTTTCGGAATCACACTTTGTGACGGTTTTGAAAGAAGGGGACAAAGTCAATTTTGAAGAAATGCATTTTACTCATAAGACCGAATGGTTTTATGTTCGTAAATCCGACTATCACAAGTGTGTTGGACGGGCGCTCACCATTGCAGGCATTCTGATCGACAACGTCAATGTCAGTGTTGAGAAGAAAACAATATTTTTAACGAAGGCCACAGAAACCATCTTTAAAGAAATCGAGCATCTGGGCTTTGACTATCAGGCCTTGGAACACTCCAAGGTCGTCAGCAAGTCAATTCAGACCTTGGTAGACAATAAACCGGATCTGAATTTCGTAGTCGATATGATGTCGACCTTAGGGAATGACCTGATTCGCCACTCGATGATGGTGTCAGCTATTTCTGTGATGATCGCGCGCTCGATGAATTGGACAATGGCTCAGAATATTGAAAAGCTCGCACTCGGGGCCCTTTTGCACGATGTCGGAATGAAAGAACTGCCAGACGATATTCTGGAGACTCCTCGACATGCCATGAATAGAGATCAATTGGCCTTGTATGAGTCCCATGTTCATCGCGGCGTGGAGATCTTGCGAAGCATGCCCTCCATGTCAGAAGATATTATTGCCATCTGTCTTGAACATCATGAAAATGCAGCCGGGCAGGGGTATCCTCGACGCCTAAGGGATTTTAAAACAAATCCCTTTGCGCGAATTGTTGCACTGGCGGATTGCTTTTCCGAGCTTGTGATGAAGACACCTAACAATCCTTATCCTAAAACTGCTGCGGGTGCATTGGCCTTCATCGAAACAACGATGGGGCAGCCTTTCCATAAACAGGCCTTTATGGCTCTCAAGCAGGCACTGCTGAAGTCGGCTGCTGATGCGGCTAAGAATGCTGGCTAGTGGGGTTCGTGCAAATACAGCTGCTCTCGGTTCTTGACCGAGTCTGGCCGTCCGTTGGCTGCCTTTCGGAGGCGCACCGTCCGCCTCCGATCAAAGTACCTTCTTTGTACGGAAATTTAATCCTACCTTAGAGTCCTGAGAGCACCCCTCTCTGGACTGCCGTTTGAGCCGAAAATTAGAGTTAAATAAACTGCACCTCTCGAAAACGGATTTGCAATAAATTTTTTACGGATTCACTACCCGTGACAGAGTTCGAAACCACGCGGCGTTGTTCTCTGCAAATGTTTGCAAAACATTTTTGGGGTGCAGACGAATTACCCAGTAAGAGCTTTGTTGGCTCGCTTCAGGCGTTGGGCAAGGGTTTTAACGAGGGCTTTGGACCACGAGGGCCTTGAGAAGATCACGTTTTCTAGAGCGCTATGGGGAATTTCTATGAGTTCTACGTCTGTAAGGGCCTCTACTGTTGCCGAGCGCGGTTCATGGTTGAAATGGCCCATTTCACCTACGAATTCTCCGGCTGCGATAACACCCAATAGAATTTTCGTTCCGTCGACCATTGAGTATGCTTGGAGCTTTCCGTTTTTTACGATGTAGACAAGTTCTGAGTTTTCGCCTTCTTTAAAGAGGAAATCGCCGGGGCCCAGTTGTCGCAATTGGAACTGCGCTTGTGGAGGTTTCGCTTCTACTTTTGGTGAAATAATTTTTGAGATACAGTCTACTACGCACTGTTCGCGGTCGGGTTCGGTCAAATAGTGAATACGACCTTTTTCGACTTCGTGGGCGAAAATATCATGGTCTGCTATATAGGACATGATAACGATCTTGATGTCGTTGTTGTTTTTTTCTTTTAGAATTTTACCAACAATATCAAAGCCGCTGCCCTTAGGGAGGTATTCGTCTATCAGAATGACCTTTGGGTGAACGTTGTCGAGTTTGTATTTTGCGTCGAACCAGTCCCCAGCCTGAAAGACCGAAGTGTGAGGGAAGTTTTTTGAGAGGGCATCAGAACAGGAGCTGATGCGTCCTTTATCGCCGCTAATAATTAGAAAAATATTTTTTTCATCCGAGCGTGCCATAAGATCAAACCTTCCGTAGAAATCACGTGAGCGTCAGGTTGTTTAATCGCGAGACTTTATTAAAAGATCTCCACACTTCATTATCCGGTATTTCTTGCGGGCTCGCAAGTTTCCCAGGTCTAACTCGGTATAAGTGACTCAGTCTGAGAATATCTTGAAATCCCAAACTAACTTTTTAGTTTGGGATTTCGTTTTACTCGACGGTCCCAATGCTGATCTCTGAATCCAGCACTACTGCCGCTTGGTCGCTCTCTGAAAGGCTGGCTTTCAAATGCTTCAGTCCCACTTGGGTGGGGAGCTCTTGAATCATTTCTCGCAGCAGACTCTTGGCTTGGGCTTTGTGTTCTTGCTGCCGGGCCTCATCTTGTATTTTAATCGGCAGCAGACTTTCTGCGCGAAACTGCCATAGGGCTAATTGCGCACGCTCGTATCTATGCAAACTCAAATCTGCTACATTTTTGATTTCTGAAAATTTGGCAAGCGCCTCTTCTAAGTCGGAAAGGGCGGTCTCTTGATCTTTAGCAAGCAAGGCACGGGCAGCATGGGTAACCTTGAGGCGCGCCCACATAAAGTGATAGGAAAACTCAAAGACACCATCTTGAAGGGCTTTGATTTGAGCTTGTTGCATCAGATCCATCGTTTTTTCCAAACCAGCTTGAGTCGATTTATCGGACTCATAGCTCAGGTAAGATTGAACATAATATTTCATGGAGTCGTACCACGCCTCACGATTTGGCAATTCTTCCGCCTTCGTGACCCCAATTATTTCAATCGGGGTGGCCCGGTTTGGAGTCAAATGAAAGCCGATGAAATGGGAGCGGTTTGTCGGGTAGGTTTCGCCGATGCTCATCCACCATTCTTGCCGAGCAGGCAGCATTACATGGGTCGAAGCCGTGTATATTTTTGTGGTCGTGCGACCAAAACTGCGCGGACCAACGAGCTCGTCATGGTGTCCCGATAAACGGTTGATGACCCATTGAGCATCAATACTTCCAAAGTCTTCACCCATAGTGCGATTCACATGGGACAGACGAGTTCGAGTTTCTAAAGATTTATTGGGACTGAATTCATAGCCTTCTGCGGAGGTTTCACGCGCTAGAAAGTGATTACTTTGACCTAAGAATTTGTGCTGAGCTTTTCTAGCCACCACAACTCGATCGCCACTGAGCTCAATCGAAGCCACTTCATCTGTTTTTGAATCTGAAATGAAAAAGGTCCAAGCGCCAAAGCCTTTACGTGCCTGAATAATGGAAATGGCTTCGTTCAGCGTGCGCGCTTTCATTAAAACGGAATGCAACAGATAGGGCGCGATATCAGAGGAGCCAGACTCGTAGCGTATGCGGGTGCCGACAGTTTGCAATTCATGCAAGCTCACCGAAAGGCCTTGATTGTTAAACCCACTGATGCCGCCAGCATAGTGAAGTCCAGCCGAAGCAATCCCCGTAGAGATCATGCCATTTTTCTGACGATTGATAACGACAATTTGATGAGTTTCATAATACCCCAAGAGTCCGGTGTCAAAGTTTCGACCATGCACCAAAGCTTTGTCGCGAGTGCCGGATGCGGAAACACTTATGCCAGTGCAACCCATTTTGAGGCCGCGCAATTCTTCCGCCAATTTTTTAAAAGGCTGCAAGATGGCATGGCCAATTAGATATGGAGCACAAGACAGGAAAACCTTTCTTTTGGCGGCACTTGGATTTTCACTCAAGGAGCGGGTCATCGAGTCGGCAAAAATCGAAAATTCCACCATGTAATTTGCGTCTTCAAATTCAGACCAAGAAATTTTACTGCCAGCGTCCTTAAGTCCACGGTGCAAGTTGCGCAAGCCTTTTCTAAAATCCGGCGAAACACTGTATTTGTAATTATCAAGGACACATTTTTTTATAAGCCCAATTTGTTGGCGCTCCTTCGGAGGAAGGGCCGAAAAAGCACGCTCAGCGCGAGTCATTACACCCTTCAGGACACCGACTTCGATTTCAGAGCGAAGAAAGAGTCCATGATAGTAAGCGGTGTTGGCAAAGTCCCCCTTAAGATCGAGCACTTGAACGGATCTCGTAGTCCCCGGCGCCTGGCAGCGGAAAAGTTTTTGCCCATCTTTTTCCTTTTCTAAGACGCAGTCAGAGGCTTGAGCAGGAAACGCCGCCAAAACCAAACCCAAAAATAGAACCCATTTTTTCATAAAGCACCCCAAGTAAGATAGAAAGAAAAGAATATAAAGCTGTAACCAACTAGAATTTCAATTCGCCGTAAGAGTTTTTGAAACGTCGCTTGAAAATGAAGCAGAACTAGCAACAACAAAAGAAAACCGAGAGCAAAAGAAATGGCATAAAGCGCCGCCCCTTGAAATAGTTTCTGGTTGTTTCCGTTCAAAACACCTGTGAAGAGTCCCGTGTAGATAAGGACCAAGTGGAAGTTACCTAAGGTCAAAAGCAGACTGCGCCAAAAACCGCGTCGGGTTTTGCTATCAGGCGATTGGTTGGTTTCCCTACGAATCATAGAAATGGAAAAGAGCACAAGCACAAGGCTGGTGGCCAGAGTCAGGCCTATCTTGAGAGAGGCCTTTTGAATAAGGCTTGATTGCAGTAAAAGTAGTGAAAGACCTAAGTAGATAAAATCTCCAAGAAAGAAGCCTGAAATCTCTGCCCATGGCCAGCGCTTTTCCTGAATCAATTTCTGCACAATACTAAATCCTGCAGGCCCTAAGGTAAGCGCGGAAAGAAAACCTAGAATCACAAGGGTGACCATCATTGTAGGACTCCCGTCGTATCAGTGATATGGTTTTTCATGAAGGTTAGGTATTCTTCTGCGGTTTCAAAGGTGGTTTTCATTTTAAACTGACCTTTTTTGCGATTGTTTTCAAAGTAAGTCTGCAGATGATCCGCATTGATAAGAGTCACTCGAGCAGGGCCCAGGACGCTGACTTCTCGGCAATCTGAATAGTCACCGTTAAGGGCTTGCATTTTCTCGTCCAGGATTTTCGCCAGTGCGGTACTTTCATCTACAGAGATATTATTGGGCGCAAAAATGGTCCAATGATAGGCAGCCCGACCGTCAACATCTGTGGGTGACAAAAAGAAATGACGTAAATCGAGATTGGCGGAGTTTTTGGCATAGAGATAGCAGTCAAGAATGTTATTATCGCTGACCTTTTCAGCGGCCAAATTCATCCCGGTGCTTTTTCGACCGACGAACTCAAAAACCAAATCACCCTGAACTTCCTGGAAGCTGACGACATCTTTCATCGAGTAGTGAATAAATCCGTTGGGAGTTCCAATATTTAGGAAATAGGACTGACCTAGTTCAATTTGATGTAAACCCACGGGGTTTTGCGGTCCTTCCGCGGGTGTGAAAGAATAAAGAAGATCCGGGTTCAGAAAGTATTGCTGGCGACCCTCGGTGTATTTTGAATACGGCAAGCCGATTGCGGCCTCGGTCGCGGCATAAAGACCATAGTAATTTAGCTCGTGGCCGACTAGCCGGTCTATGCGATCCTTATATTGTTTTATCGGAGTCGCCGCATAGACAAAAATCTTTAGATTCGGCCAAATTTCGCGAATTTCCTTTTTGCCCGTGCGAGCCAAGAGGGCCTCGAAGATGCTGATAATATAAGTTGGAATACCGCTGACCACTTGGATGTCTTGGTGGAGCGACTCCTCTATGAGCATTTCGATTTTTTTATCCCAGTTTGAAATTGTCAAAACTTCGCTGGAAGGAAAGGTGTTTTTTTGCAGGGCTTTAGGTGCGCGCGTACTGAGAATTCCCGATATATAACCGAATTTGAAATTGTTTTGGGTGTACACATAGGGATCAGAGCCGAAGGTCAAGCGGTCGACTTTTAAAAGATTCATTTGGGGTTCAAGAATGCTCAGGCGACTGGCAATTCGTCTTTGAGATTTGACGAACATGCGTATCATTCGTTCATTGTAGGGGACTCGTTTGCTGTCCTTTCCTGATGTTCCTGAGGTCAAACCAAAGTTGTCAGCCTTATCTTTGAAAAGAATATTCTTGTGACCTGCTACTATCATGTCCACATAAGGGGCGTAGTCTTCATAACTTAACACCGGAACGTGGTGAACAAAGTCCTCGTAGGATTTAATATGTGCCAGGCGGAAGTCCTTATAAAGACGGGTGCCGCTCAGACTCCGCTTTAGAGTTTGAAAGTTTCGCTCCTGTCTTTCTGAGAGTGCGGTTCTTTTTGTGGTCATATAGCTTGAATAAGTTTGTAAGTACTTATTCCCCAGTGAACGCATGACCTCTTCAACTCCGAACATAGAAACTCCTTTTTGCTGTGTTACGTTTGAGGCTAATTTATTTGCTGCATGACGCGTTGTAACTCTCTTTGGTTGACAGCAAAGCAGTGAATTTGTCAAAAACGCTGCCTTCCGTTGACAGTTCGGCGCCTTTTTTGTCAAAGTTGCGGAATGGCAACTGAATCTAAAGAAGAAATCTACTTTTCCGTCTGTAACGCAATTCTCCGTATGGAAGTCGCTAAGGGACACTTGGCGTGGACCTTGTCGGATATCTCTCGGGAATCAAAGATCACGCGTTCGTTGATTTATTACTATTTTGGAAAAGAAAAAGAAGTCGTGTTGGCGGAGGCCTATAAATTTATTATCGCGAATTTTTTCAATATTGAGCGCAGTAAAACACACAACATTCGTGAGCGTCTGCAAAAAGTGTTGATTGATTTACAAAGTATGCCGTATTTATTGGTTCTGTATTATCTTGAAAAGCAACGAGATGGCGATTTTGGACGGATGATCAAAGAGGCGGAGTCTCTATTGCTTCGGAATATGCAAAATGAATTCCCGCAATTCAATGAGCATGAAATTTTGGAAATGTATTTGAAGGAACTTGGCGCGATAGCTTATCAATTGCCACCAGACCAAGTGAAAAATGTTTTTACAAAAGAGTTAAAATTTTAAAACTAGTATTGTGAACGGACACGAGTCAAAGTCGTAAAGGAAAATTATATGAAAAAGATATTTCTCGTAAGTGTTTTGGTGATCGGTTTTCTTGGATGCAAAGAAGTTAAGCTCGAAGATGGTAGAGTTCCCAAGCAATATCTGAGCAAGACCAAAAAGTTAATGGGTACTTATAAGGGGCAATTTAACGGACGAGAGGCGACCATTTCGATCGAGTTGCGTGGTGGAGACACTCCGACCGTACAATACCAGGATGCGCGCGGCAAAGATATGCTGGCACCCAACTGTCAGTCCGAGATCGGTTTGCTACAGTCCGTATATGTGGTTGGCAAAAAATCGAATCCTCAAATCGAGCGTGCGACGTTTGCCTTTGATCCGGCGAACTGCTTTATTGATGGCAATGCTCTTTATCTTAAATTTGAAGAAAAAAAATCTGTTATTCGTTTTGTCGCTTCCATTGTTAAACGGCGTCGGCAACACGAAGTCTGTGAGTACGTCCCGGGAGGCCCCGGTATTCCTCCCAGACGGCAATGCCACTATGAAATTATAGAAGACTCCATAACTGGAGTTTTTAAGAAGCAGTAGTGCGAATATCCGGGTGTTTCAATTATTGGAGCACCAGATTGTTCATCAGAATGACAGAGAGAATTCCCGCTATGAATTCTCTTTGAATCAAATAACGCATTCGAGTCTCTTTTAGTTTTGCAAAAACTTCTTCAAGAGTGACGCTGATCATAGCACCCCCAGCAAAGGCTAAAATATACGGCAAAGAGTTCGTCGTGTAAGTGCTAAAAAGTCCTCCTATTCCACCGCCGATTATCTCCATGACCCCTGTTAGCACCGCCCCCATAAAGGCTGTCTTTTTTGAGAGTCCTATCGATAAAAAGGCCGCAGCCGTCGCAAGGCCTTCCGGAAAATTTTGAAAGACAATGGCGCCAAGGACTGCCCATCCTCCGGAGGTGTGTGTACTCAGAGCGGCGCCTGATGCCAAACCTTCGGGAAAGTTATGCAGCATCATGGCTGTTACAAAAAGCCAAGCTCTGCGATGTTGAGACCACTCTGTGGGTGAAAACAGATGAATCAAGTGGCTTAAACTATAAATAGAAACGATGCCGAAGATCAGAGCTACGGAAATGCCCAAAGTTCCATGGGGATTCGTAGTATAAGCGGGGCCAATAAGATTGAAGGCAGCGGCGGCTAACATCATCCCGATGGCAAAATCTAAATTCAGACTTTTCCAAGGATTCCATGTTTTGCGTTGTTTTGCCAGGATGGGCAGGGCGCCGACGATTGTCGAAGCGCCTGTTATCAATCCTGCAATCAGTCCCCAAAGTGCGCTGCCCATCTGATTAAACCCTCCAAAATTCTACTATGAACGGTGGCTGCGAATCATCCAAGCCGCTTTTTCGTGAAAACTGATAAGGTCTTCGTACAAAGTAACTGCTGAGATCTGCCCCTCAGAC
>JBBKWD010000263.1:0-13604 GCA_037968775.1 Bdellovibrio sp. | reverse complement strand
GTCCTAATAGAGCCCGAGATTCCGCAAAACACCGGCAATATCGGGCGCAGTTGTGTTGCCACGAATTGTGAATTGCATATCGTCGGAAAAATGGGCTTTGAGATTAATGACACCAACTTAAAACGAGCGGGGTTGGACTACTGGCCTCATCTTCAATGGTTTCGCCACGAATCTTTTGAAGAGTGGATAAAGCAGGTCGAAGACCCTAGTCGCCTTTGGCTTTTCACGACAAAAACTCAAAAAACATATTTTGAGCCGCGCTATCAACCTGGCGATTGGTTTGTCTTTGGAAAAGAAACTAAAGGATTGGATCCTGATTTTCTGAATCAATTTCCTGACCAAAGAGTCACCATTCCGATGATTGGCGAAGGGGCTCGCAGCTTGAACTTGGCTACGAGTGTGGCGATCGCGGCTTACGAGGGCGTGCGCCAGATAAATTATCCTCAGGGAACAGCAGGCGTTTGATTTGCTCTTGTTCTTTCATCCCGTCGGCATAGCCGATATCGATTAACTGCTGGCAATAGCTTGGCTCGAAGAGCAGATAGCTGATCAATTCACTGGATTCTAAAAGCGTTCCGGGGCCAGTTAGCACATAGCGAATGAGGCGCGGTAAGTCAGAGCCTTTTTTTATCGCAAACTGGGAAAAATCCACGGTGGGGGCTATCCACAAAAACTTCACTTCTCTTACGGGTAGCCGCTTTCGATCCGCAGGGTCTAAAAGGGACAAGTAGGAGTTCGTTTGGGAGATCCGCGTGATGTCTTGCTCAACTCCATCAAGCATCATCGAATGAAAAATCACATTGATAATTCGAACCATAGAAGGTGCGATCTCGTTGGTTCCATGCAGGCCTGAAAACATTGTTTCTTGACGACGACGAACGCCAATGACAACGAGTTTTTCAGCGCCCAAATAAATGGCTGGAGCGCAGGGGGATTGGTTGCGAATACAGCCATCGCCGAAAAAGTGAGTTCCGACTTTCACGGGGGGAAATAGCAAAGGGATCGCTGAGGAGGCCATGATGTGGTCCGCATTTATGTCGCAAGGTTCGCTTCGATGCATGGGGCGATTCCAGGCTGGGACCGACGCTTTTGCTTGGAAAAAGGTGCGCGTAGAGATGCTTTCATAGTCTAAAGCTGAAATACCAAGGGCTTCTAGTCGGCCAGACCTGATTTTTTTTTCTATATTTGAAAAATCACAGTGCTCATTCAGGGTGTTGCGTAAGGGATGGGTGCTAAAGAGCGACCGAACTTGAGATGCTGTTTTCTTGCCCCGTCGAAATGAAAAGTCCGTCATCCACTCAAAGCCTCCTTTGGAAATCGTCAGAAGGTCGGCGTAAAAGACTTCGTCAGTGGTGATTTTGCTCCAAAGTTGAACCAAATGCTCAGTGCCTTCTCGCCAGGTGCCAGGGTGGGTTGCCAAAATGGCAGAATTGATGGAGCCAGCACTGACGCCAGTTAGAATCTTAAAGGGGTCTTCGATTCCCTCGCGGGATGTCACTTCCGAAATGGCCGCAAGGACTCCTGCTTGGTAGGCGCCGCGAGCGCCGCCACCGGAAAGGACTAATCCTGTCGTCGACATAAGGGGCCTCCATCTAGATTTTAGGTGGCCTCTTTGCGAGTGGCTATTCGGGTTGCTCTTTTGGTGCGAAATACACGGAAAAACATACCGCCGTTAGTCGAGAAATGAGTCCTAATGACGCATCTAGAAAACGCCCCCTCACCTTGCCGGAGGTTTGCTTTAGGTCTATCCTCTTAGGTCTATGATGACTCAAGTTTTGACAAAGATTTTTGGAACTAAGCACGACCGTGAAATGAAAAAACTCCAACCGTTGGTAGATCGTATTAATGCGCTCGAGCCACAGATGGTTGCATTAACGGATGAACAACTCAAAGCCAAGACCCCTGAATTCCAAGCGCGTCTGCAAAAAGATGAAACGGTAGATGATATCTTACCGGAAGCCTTTGCGGTTTGTCGTGAGGCGGCCAAACGAGTTCTGGGTATGCGCCACTACGATGTGCAGCTGATTGGTGGAATTGTTTTGAATCGCGGTTGCATCGCAGAGATGAGAACCGGAGAAGGAAAAACACTTGTCGCTACTTTGCCTGTTTATCTAAACGCCCTTACTCAAAAAGGGGCCCACGTCGTGACTGTGAATGACTACTTGGCTCGTCGAGATGCGGAGTGGATGGGTCGTTTGTACGGTTGGTTGGGATTAAAGACAGGCATTATCGTTCATGGTCTGAATGATCAACAACGTAAAGAAATGTATAACTGCGATATTACTTATTGTACGAATAACGAATTGGGTTTCGATTTCTTGCGCGACAATATGAAGTTTGACTTGGCTGACTATGTTCAGCGTCCTCATAACTTTGCTATTGTCGACGAGTGTGACTCCATTTTGGTTGATGAAGCCAGAACGCCGTTGATTATTTCGGGTCCCGCAGAGGCTTCGACTGAAAAGTATCATTTGGTGAATAAAATCATTCCAGCTCTAAAGCGCGACGAGCACTTTACGATGGAAGAAAAAACCAAAACGGTTTCTTTGACTGACGAAGGAAATGCCAAAGTCGAAGAACTCATGGGTCTTTCGAATCTTTATGATCCAGAAAATATTGAAATTTTGCATCACGTGTATCAAGCCTTGAAGGCTCACTATCTTTACCGTCTCGATGTTGAGTACATGATTAAAGATGGCGAAATTGTGATCGTGGATGAGTTTACGGGTCGTTTGATGCCGGGACGTCGTTGGAGTGATGGCTTGCACCAAGCTATCGAGGCCAAGGAAGGCGTGGAAGTTAAGAGTGAAAATCAGACTCTTGCGACCATTACTTTTCAAAACTATTTCCGCATGTACAAAAAGCTTTCGGGCATGACGGGAACAGCAGATACAGAAGCTGTGGAATTTAAAAAGATTTACTCTTTGGATGTAAACGTTATTCCAACAAACAAACCGATTCTTCGTATGGACGAAGAGGACGTGGTTTATAAAACTGAAAAAGCAAAATACAAGGCGATTACAGCAGACGTAAAAGAGCGTTCTGCAAAAGGTCAGCCGATTTTGATTGGTACAGAGTCGATTGAAAAATCAGAAGCTTTGAGTAACTTCCTTCGCCAAGAAGGCGTTCGTCACGAAGTTTTGAACGCTAAGCATCATGAACGAGAAGCAGAGATTGTCGCCCAAGCAGGTCGCAAGGGTGCCATCACCATCGCGACAAATATGGCCGGTCGCGGAACCGATATTATGTTGGGTGGAAATGCAGAGATGTTGGCAAAAGCTCGCTTCCCGGATGAGGAGTCTCAGGAATTCAAGGATGCTTTTGCTACTTATAAGGCCCAAGTAGAAGGCGAGCGAGACGTTGTTCGCTCCGTTGGTGGACTTTATATTGTGGGAACTGAACGTCATGAATCTCGTCGTATCGACAACCAGCTGCGTGGTCGTTCGGGTCGTCAAGGTGATCCAGGGGAGTCTCGTTTCTATCTTTCCTTAGAAGATAAATTGATGCGCATCTTCAATGGTGAACGTATTCAAAAAATCATGGAAATGCTAAATATTCCTGAGGACGAGCCGATCACGGCAAAAATGGTGACGAATGCAATTGAAGGCGCTCAACGTAAGGTTGAGGGGCACAATTTCGATATTCGTAAGAATTTGATGGAGTATGACTCTGTGATGAACTCACAAAGAAATGCTATCTATGGAATGCGTCGCCATGTTTTGGAGGGTGAAGAAATCGGACGAACCACTTTAGACTGGTTGGGCGATGTCGTTTCTAACTTGTTAGACACTTATATTCCTGAGGGTGGTAAAAAAGAAGATTGGAGTCTTGAGGGCTTAAATAATTCTTTGGCGCAAAACTTTGGCTTTAGAGTCGACTTTGGCTCTATGGCTGTGAATACCGAAACTGTCACAGAAGCAGTGAAGTCTGGTGTTATGAAAGTTTACGATACCCAAAAAGAGCAGATGGGTCAGTTCTTTGAGCAAGTTCAGAAAATGATCCTACTTCAAAGTATCGATCATCACTGGAAGAGCCACTTGTATGTTATCGATAAGTTAAAAGAAGGTATCGGCTTGCGTGGATATGCGCAGAAAGACCCCTTGATCGAGTATAAAAAAGAAGCCTTTAAAGCTTTTGAAAACCTGAATAACACGATCAAGACAGACGCGATTGAAAAGATCATGCGTGTGCAGTTGGTGGCGCAGCAGTCGGAACAAGAAGTTCTAGAGAGTCTTCGTCCTGAAGAGCAGGATTTAAGCGAACTTGATTATTCTTCTCCTTCAGAGGCGGACATCGGTCACTCTCTTCCAGCTACTCCAGGCGGTGGAGAGAGCTCAGCGACTCGCAAAGTGACTTTTCAAAGTGGCCCTCGAGATGATCGTCCGATGAATCGCGAAGAGCGTCGTCGGAATAAGAAGTAGGGACTATTTTGACTTCTTGTCCGAGTTGCCAACAGCCGGTCGAAGTACTTGAGCAGCATAAGGGGACGCTCTTTACCTGTCCCCATTGTAATGCGGTTTTTTTTATCGATTGGAATGGTCAGCCAGAAGTCGCTGAGCATGAAGTGGTCGGCACGGACGAGCCAGGTGCATTTGAGAATCCGGGTCAAAACTTTGCGGGAGTGCCGGATTTTTCTCAGCCCGATCCGCAGCAGGATATTTCCCCAAATCAATTTTCATCCGAAGATCGTGTTTCCTATGGGGAAACTTATTCAGAAGACTATTCTGATTCTGAGGCAAGCCCATCCGTTGAGCAAAGCATCGGCGAAGACACAGACCAGAATGCCGATCAGAATACCGACCAAAACGCGAATTCTTTCGGCGACCAAACGCCCGTATTTCCGGAGCAACTTTCGTCTGAAGTTTTAATGACGGAAGCGCCTTTGGAAGAGGCGGCCTACGATTTTAATGCTCCTTTGGACCAAACTACTCCCGAGGTGCCCCTTATCGTAACGCCGGATAATTCAGACTTTTCAGATGTGACTGATTTCGGAAACGCGGAAGGTGATTTGCAGTCCTTGACCTATTCGGTCGTGATCGAAGGTCTAGAATCGAATCAATTGGTCTATGAATTTAAAGAGGCCATCACAGATTTACGCTTTCGTTGGGATGTTAATGCTATCATGAAATCCATACGGAGTGGTCGAGTTGTGATCAAGGGTTTGGGACCAGCAAAGGCCTCGGTCTTGGTCAATCGCTTGAAGTATATGTCGGTGAAAATCAGCTGGAGGCAGGATGTGCTCTCAGGTATTTAAAATTTTGATAGGGATGGCGTCTCTGTTGACTGCTCCTTTGGCATTAGCTGAGGGTGGAGGCGGGGGAAAGCCGGCAGAAGCAGTGCCAACAGCGTCTGCGCGAAGTGCTGAAGATAGTTTTGCAGAGGTTCAAGCGCGTGTGGCCGGACTTGAGGCAAAAATTCATTCTGGCGAGACAGAAATTGAAAAACTTATTATAGAAAAACAGCATTCGACAAATCCCGAACGTACTCAGGAAATTATAACGCAAATGGTGACCTTGCATCGCGAGATGTCGAAGAACCTCAAAGAATATGATCAGCAAAGATCTCTGCTTAAGTATCGGTATCCAGAAAAAGGCGGCATGGCTAAGCGTGAATACGAGCGTATCGAGGTCAAATCGCTAGCAGAAATTGAAGACTCTATGAGCCTTTCTTCGTCATTGAATAAGACGATGCAAAAGGTTCGTACTCAATATGAGTCCCCCATGGATGAAAAGTCTTTGTCTAAGAAAAAGTCCCACACTCAGGGAAAAAAGGGCAGGGCCACAGATGCTCCCAGTTTGACGGATCCTTTAATCATTAAAAAATGATATCTGGCAACGGAGTGGCTCAAATTAAGACGCTTTAAGGCACTTCGGGTAGATCCTCTTTTCGGTTGAATCGGATGCTGGTAAATTAGGAGGGTGGGGGAACTATGCTTCGAATACTAGCTATTCCTATGTTGTTTTTGAGTCTGGGTTTAACGGCCTGTCAGACCTCTATGGTACGCCAATTTGATAAAGTCACAATCGGTATGGAAAAGGATGATGTCTTGGATATCATGGGTAGCCCCACGCGAACTCAAAGATTTCACGATAAGGATCGTTGGACTTATATTTATTATGACAAGCGCATTCGTCATGAAAAAGAGATTCAATTTTTTGAGGGTAATTCAGTCTATGTCGGTGAGATTTTTCAGCCGGCCCCTGAAGACGCGGCCATTGCTGTGGATGCTCGCAATGAACAGTTAAATAAAGCTGTCGATGCAGAAATCGCACGAGAAATTGTGAAGCATCGCAATGACTATTTGAATTATGAGTCCAGTGTTCGGGGTGAAGATAAGGTTCGTTACATTCCCCAATTTCAGCCTATTCAGTAGGTCCTGCTTTATCCGAAACTTTTATTGATCTACAAAAATTTTGATCTACAAGATTTAAATCTTTTGCATTCATCGAACAAATGTATGTAAATTGATTCATGTTAACAGAGTTGGTTTTTTCCTTTTTATTGAACTCCTGGACAGGTGTGGAGCGGGTCTATACGCACGCGGGCAGTGGGGTTCAAGGCTTTCAAGTTCTAAATAGAAATTTGAAGGACAGTCGATTGCTCTTTTGCACTCTTGAATCAAAGGGTCTGTTGTCTTTTGATGGGCGCTGGCGGGGCGGCAAGAGCATCTCAATTCCCAAAAAATGCACCAGCAATCATACGAATATTAATAAATATGAGCTTCTCAGGGTTCGGAGTGCTTCCGTGCGCCTGACTGATATAATGCACTCCTGGGATCAAAAAATTGATATTCAAGTGCCTGGAAAAGCGACTTTCTCGTTCTATCTTCGTCAGGATAAGAAGTATGTGGGGATTCACTCTTCTCAGGGGTGGTCGGCTTGGGTTGAGCGAAAGACGGGGGTCTTCCGTTTTGAGCTCGCGGATTTTGATAATAAAAGTCATTTTCGAATGTGGGGTAAGGGTGTCGTGAACCCGGTGATGGGTCGTTTTGAACGTGTGTCTTTGTGGGATGCTCTTTATGTACAAATGCGTGGATCCCGACCTCTTCGTGCCGTCATGCTTTCGGGTCATCTGGAAAATTATCATTCAGTGGAATTTGGGGTGACTAAAGGTTCATGGCAAAAAACAAAGATTCAATGCGAAGGATCTTGTCATGATCTGGTGCGGGGAGATTTGGAGGAATCCGTGGCAGCTACGTTTGGAAAAATTGAATCCTCCAGTTATCAAAATTTTGTGAGAGAGCCACACCCCTTGGCATTCCCCGAAATTGAGCCAAAAGATTTGGTCCCTATTACCGGCACCTACCGTTGAACGCGTAGCCGAGAGGCTTGGGTCGCGGCGCGGCAACATATTGGTATCTGTGCTGCGTCCTTGGAATTTGTTGCCGCGCCTACTCCTTTAAGGTACTTATCGAAGTTACATTACAATGATATGACAAAACTATTTTGTGTCCCCTAGGGAGTGCCAACCTATGTCTGAAAATAGAGACGAATATAATCGCGCCGGAATGCTAGCTTTCGCCTTCTGTATGGTGTTTTGCTTTGCCTTCTTCTTTTACTTGGTCGCAATAAACAGAGGCATTGATCTCGCAGAAAATGTGGTGGATCCTAATGCCCCCGTTGCAGAGGGCGCTGTTCCTGTTTTTGATATCACGAAAGTGACAGAGCCATGGGTTACAACCCCAGAGCTTGAAGCTTACGGTAAAAAAGTATTCATGACGAACTGTGCAATGTGCCACGGCAATGAGGGTAAGGGCGATGGTGCTGCAGGAGCAGCCTTGAATCCAAAACCTCGTGACCTTGTTGAGGGTAAGTGGACTCAGGGAGCGGGAACGATTTCTCTCTACAATGTTCTCTTAAATGGTATCAAGGGTTCTTCTATGGCCTCTTATGCGCATTTTAAACCAGCAGATCGTTGGGCATTGATTGCTTACATTGATTCTATTACTCAGAATAAATCTAAAGACGATCCTGCTAAGGTTGCTGAGTTTGCGAAAACTGCAAAGTAATTAGGAATTTAGAAAATGTTGAACTGCAAGCTTGTTTTGATTCAGAAAACACTGGGAAGAGTGCTCGCAAGTGCGGGCCTTCTTGGCGTGTTGTCTTTGGGTCAGCAGGTATTTGCTTACGACGGAAAAGTCGCGCCTAAGGTTGCCGACGAAATCGCTCCTGAACTCAAAGACATCGGCATTGATGAAAAATTGGGTGCTAGCATCGATCTTAACTTAAAAGTTAAAAACGAGGCGGGCCAAGAAGTTACTTTGGGTTCTTTCTTTGATGGCAAACATCCCGTTATTATTTCTCCAGTTTATTTTTCCTGCCCAGGGCTGTGTAATTTTCATTTAAATGGTCTGACGGATGGGCTTAAGCTGATGCCGAAGGATTGGAGTGTTGGTAAGCGCTACCAAATTCTATCTATCAGCTTCGACGCCAAAGAAACGCCAGATCTCGCTGCGGCAAAAAAAGAAACTTATATGAAGCTTTATGGTCGCGAAGGTGCGGCTTCGGGTTGGCACTTTTTGACGGCTGACCAGGGGACTGTCACGGCGATCACTCAATCTTTAGGTTTTAAGTTTCGTTGGGATGAAGCGACTAAAGAGTGGGCTCACGCTTCGGCGGCAGTCGTGATTACGCCGACAGGAACGATTTCTCGTTATTTGCCGGGTATCATGTTCAATCCGCAGGATATTAAGTTAGCTTTAAATGAAGCCACCGAGGGTAAGATCGGGGGCTTTGTGGATAACTTGGTTCTTTATTGTTTTAAATACGACCCTCATCAAAGTAAGTACACATTGGCAGCTTTTAACCTAGTAAAGCTCGGTGGCGCAGTGATGGTTTTGGTGATGGTTTTATGGTTATTGCCGGTATGGATTCGCTCTCGTAAAGGGCGAAATAAGTCGGCGGGGAGATAAAGGTACATGATGTGGTTTAATATTGCGAAGGCCCAATCCTTCATGCCAACGCAGGGAACTGAGATTGCGAAGCAAGTCGACAATCTGTACGGTTTTTTGCTTGTAACAAGTCTTATTGGTTGTCTTTTGGTTATCGGTGGAATGATTTACTTCGCTTGGAAATACAAGCGTAAGACGCCGAATGATAAGACAGCCTATATTTCTCACAGCACTTTTTTGGAATTCTTGTGGTCATTCATTCCACTTGTGATTTTCTTGGGTGTTTTTGCTTGGGGCTGGTTTATCTATCACGACATGCGCACAATGCCGAAGAATGCACTCGAGATTAGTATTCTCGGTAAGCAGTGGGCTTGGGAAGTTCAATACAAGAACGGTTTTAAAGCTGTTAATGAAGTTGTTGTTCCAATCAATGAAGATGTGAAGCTTTTGCTATCATCTCAAGATGTTATCCACTCATTTTTTATTCCAAGCTTCCGAATTAAGCAGGACGCGGTTCCAGGTCGTTACACTGCGCTATGGTTCAATGCGAATAAATTGGGTGAATTCCACGTCTTCTGTACAGAGTATTGCGGGACGGCTCACTCCGGTATGATTGGTAAACTTCGTGTTGTAACTCGTGAAGAGTTTGATCGCTACATGGAAGAAGGCCAAGAAGAAGGTCAACTTCCGCTGGCTAAGCGGGGGGAAAAACTTTTTGCTTTGAAAGCGTGTGCTTCTTGTCACTCCGTTGCGGATGCTTCGGTTAAAGTGGGACCGACTCTTTTTAAGAAGTTTGGTGCAGACGAAGTTCTTACTGATGGAGCGACTGTCAAAATTGATGAGAACTATCTCCGCGAATCGATCTTGGAGCCTAACAAGCATATTGTTAAAGGTTTCCCAACAGGTGTTATGCCTACCTTTCAAGGGCAATTGAATGAAAATGAACTCAGCGCGCTTGTTGAGTACATCAAGGAACTGAAGTAAGGAGTCCGGGCTTATGGCAAATACAGCAGCTCACGGCGACAACTATATTAATTTTGAAAAAGGCCTCTGGTCTTGGTTCACTACTGTCGATCACAAACGTATCGGTATCATGTACTTCATCACGGTGATGACATTCTTCGCTATCGGCGGAGTCATGGCTCTTTTGTTGCGATTGGAACTTTTTGCTCCGAACGTGACTCAGGGAGTGGGACAGGTTCTCAAGAACGGTGATACTTATAATCAGATATTGACCTATCACGGGGCAATCATGGTTTTCATGGTTATCGTTCCTGGAATTCCCGCAATCTTAGGAAACTTCTTTTTGCCCCTGCATATCGGTGCAAAAGACGTGGCCTTCCCTAAGATCAACTTGGCGAGCTGGTATTGCTTCATGTTGGGTGCGGCTTTAGCTATCGGGACGTTCTTTACGACAAAAATTGATACAGGTTGGACTTTCTATACTCCTTACTCAATTCGTACTGGAACAGCGACAGCAATGATGGTGGCAGCAGCCTTCATTATGGGTATGTCTTCTGTTCTGACCGGTTTGAACTTTATCGTAACAGTCCATAGATTGAGAGCACCGGGCATGACTATGCACCGTATGCCGCTGTTTGTTTGGTCTTTGTACGCGACAGCAATATTACAGATTTTGGCAACGCCAGTGCTAGCAATCACGTTGTTATTGCTAGCAGCGGAGCGTTTCTTGGGAATTGGTATCTTTGATCCAAAACTTGGCGGAGACCCGGTTCTGTTCCAGCATTTCTTCTGGTTCTATTCTCATCCAGCGGTTTACATTATGATCTTGCCTGCAATGGGTGTGGTTTCTGAGATCTTGACGACCTTCTCTCGCAAAGTGATTTTTGGATACACGGCGATCGCATACTCTTCGCTAGGCATTGCTGCGGTTTCCTTCTTTGTTTGGGGTCACCATATGTTCGTATCGGGTCAGTCCGAGAGCGCGGGAATTTTATTCTCGTTCTTAACAATGCTCGTGGGTGTCCCAACAGCGATCAAGATGTTCAACTGGGTGGCGACTCTTTATAAAGGCTCGATTCAGTTTCAATCACCAATGCTTTATGCTTTGGGCTTCATGTTCTTGTTCGCCATCGGTGGCGTGACGGGAATTATGTTGGCAGTTCTGCCGATCGACGTGCATTTCCATGATACTTATTTCGTTGTGGCGCATTTCCACTATGTGATGGTGGGTGGAACTTTGATGTCTATCATGGGTGGATATTACTATTGGTTCCCGAAAATGTTCGGAAAGATGTACAGCGAAGCCGGCGCACGCATGTCTTTCGTTTTCATCTTCATCGGTTTCAACGTTACTTTTTTCCCTCAGTTTATTTTGGGTGCGATGGGGATGCCTCGGCGATATTTTGATTACATTCCAGCTTATGAAACTTTGAATAAAGTTTCGACCGTGGGATCTTGGTTGATTGGTATTGGATTCTTGATCGGTCTTTACACGATTGTTCAAGGTTTGTTGAAGGGTGAAAAAGCTCCTATGAATCCTTGGGGTTCTAAGACTTTGGAGTGGTACACACCTTCTCCTCCTCCACACGATAACTTTGCAGTTGAACCAGTAGTCACAGCGGGGCCTTATGAGTACAGATAGCACACACGGCACACACTCAGCTCATGTGGCGCATCACTTTAAAGATGCGTCTCAACAGTATGAGAGTGGTAAAGAAGGTATTTGGTTGTTCATGGTGACTGAGATCCTCATGTTCGGAGCGATCTTTGTTGCATACGCTATTTATCACCATGCTTATCCTGACATGTTCGCAGAAGGTGCAAAGTCATTAGATTGGAAGATGGGTTTCGTTAACACTCTAGTGTTGATCTTCTCTTCGTTCACAATGGCGATTTCAATTTCTTACATTCAAAAAAACGAGCAAAAGAAAGCGGTTATTGCCCTGGGCACGACGGTTCTTTGTGGCGCGATCTTTATGGTGATCAAATACTTTGAGTACGCGCATAAATTCCACCTGGGTCTATTGCCTGGGAAATTTTTGGATGTGGCTGGCGTAGGCGCTGAGCATGCAAACCTTGGTTTGTATTTTGGTTTCTATTACTGCATGACTGGTTTGCACGGTCTTCACGTTCTTATCGGAATGGGCTTAATTACTTGGTGTATGATTCGCACAATGCGTGGCGATTTTCATGGGCAATATTGGATCCCTGTCGAAGGTGTTGGATTATTCTGGCATATCGTCGACTTGATTTGGATCTTCCTATTCCCTCTTCTATATTTGGTGGGGTAAAAAATGGCTGGACACACTTCTAACGATCCTAATGTTTTGCAACCGCACATTTCGCCGATGTCGATTTACTTAAAAGTCGCTGGAGCTTTGTTTGCTCTGACGTTTTTGACAATCATTGCCCATCACTTCAATGCTCAGTTGGGCGCTTTGGCGGCACCGGTGGCATTTGTGATTGCATTGGTAAAGGCATCCCTTGTGATGACTTGGTTTATGCATTTGAAGTACGACACGAAAGTAAACCGCATCGTCTTCGCCTGCGGCTTTATCTTTTTGGCGATCTTATTTTTCTTTAATGCCTTTGACGTTGCAACCCGCGTATTTGAGTCGAGCCCTCTGTAATCGTGCTTAGAACCTACGCGGATCTTACCAAGTTTGGCATAGTCGTTTTCTCAGTCATTGCAGGACTGGCCGGCTATGCCACTGGCTTCATGGTCGAGAATCCCTTTGATTGGAAAATCTTTATCAGCACCTTGCTTGGAATTTATTTTCTAAGCTCTGGTTCTTTGGCGTTGAATCAAGTTCAAGAATGGAAGCTAGATCAAAAGATGCCTCGCACGGCAAAGCGTCCGATTGCTTCGGGTAAAATTAAACCAGCTGCGGCTGGCATTTTATCAGTGGCTTTTATCGTGGTCGGTTTGGACTTACTTTTCTCCGTACAAGAGGCGGCCGGTTGGGTTGGGCTTGTATCGATGTTTTTATATAATGTTCCCTACACAATGTGGTGGAAACGTCGCTGGGCTTTTGCAGCAGTTCCGGGGGCTATCCCAGGGGCTTTGCCAGTCACGATCGGTTACGCGGCGGCGAACCCAGATATTTTTAATTCCGAATCACTGTACTTGTTTTTAATAATGTTCTTGTGGCAGATGCCGCATTTCTGGGTTTTGGCGATTAAGTACAAAGACGACTACGCAGCGGGCGGTGTTCCAGTTTTACCGGTGGTCGTGGGTACAGAGCGAACTTTGTTTCAAATCGGACTCTACACCTACGTATATGTAGGCGTAGCATTGGCTGCCCCAATGTTCGTTCACTCCAGCTGGTTATTTCTGCTGTTAACAATTCCATTTTGTTTTAAGCTTTTACAAGAATTCTACCGCTACCATAAGTCTGGAGCGACCGAACGCTGGTTTGCCTACTTCATGTGGCTCAATGTCAGTATGCTAGTATTCATAATCATCCCGGTAATAGACAAATGGAACTTCCTCTTCATAAACTCCAACTAAAAGGTGCCTGGTGACATTTTCTAACTGGCACGTGTCATTTTGACTTCCTTTGCTGCAGAATAATCGAACTCTAATAATTTCAAACACATATCATAAGCTAGTTGGGTGATTTCGAAAGATTCGGCGGCTGGCTGCAAAAAATAACGCACAATAGACAGAAAAAGTCACCAGGCACCTTTTTAAGGCACCTTTTTACCTTTTAAGGGACGGTTTAGGTGGGGGTGTCGGGTTGGTTTTGAG
>JBBKWD010000262.1:0-14811 GCA_037968775.1 Bdellovibrio sp. | reverse complement strand
TATCCGAGGTACTGACATCAAAAATGTAGGTCGAATTTCGCTCAGGTTGCTGCGCATTTTTTCCAAATTTTCGGCAAACGCCAAGGTGTGACCAGTGAAGGTATGTCCCCAGTGTTCGATCCGTCCCAAGATGTGGGCATAAGGCAAAAAGGTCAGAGAGGTGTCATCCGAATTCGCACCGCAAAGAGGAAAGGCTTCTGAGACTTCACTATACGCTTGCAGATGGGTCAGCACAACCCCCTTTGGGCGACCAGTCGTTCCCGAAGTGTAAAGTAAAGTTGCCACATCTTCGGGTAGGAGCGTTTTACACAAGTCTTTGTAGGCCGTCGGATGTTTTTTTTGATACTCTTGCCCGGCTGCGAATAGACTTTTCCAGTTCATTATCTCTGGAGACGGTGAGTTGTCTTCAAAGACCAAAATCTTTTTAACGCTGGGGCATTTTTTATGGACGGATTCAAAGATTTTTAAAGATCCCCGAGTCTCACAAAAAATCAGACGGGCTTCGGAGTCCGTCACTATATATTCCACGTCGTCAGGAGTGTTGTTTTGGTAAATTGGAACGGTGATGGCTTTGATGCCAAAAATGGCTAGGTCCGTAACGGCCCATTCATAGCGGGTGTTGGCCATAATCGCCACGCGATCTCCGGGCTTTACACCTAAAGAAAGCAAGGCGCAGCCAACCGTTTCAATGTCTTGATAGTATTGCTGCCAACTTTTTTTAATCCACGTATTTTTGACTTTATAGGTTACAGCGACGCGATGAGCTTCGCGAGAAGGCATCGACAGGATAGATTGTCCCAAGGTGGTGTTTTTACTCATGGTGAGGACTTTCTTTTCAACAACAGACTATTTCAACAAAAGTTCCAAAGTTTTTTTCTGGTTAGCTGTCACGTTAACGGTTGCTTCGGCTTTTAATCCAGTTGTTTTGTTGTGGACCTGTATGGTGACAGGCACGCCTGCTTGTATCGCATAATATTCGTTGTCACGCTTAATTTGCAGAGGAGAACCGCCAACCAAAAGTTCGGGATTGGCACCACCATTAAGAACCCGAATATACAAATACCCAATAGATTTAAGACGACTCATACTGCCCGTGAAAGTGTAGGCATCATATGTCGGGGAGAGTGTGCCAGTAAAGGGCTCATAACCTTCGGCATACAAACGCAACGAAACACTTATGTTGGCTTTGAGGGTCGTTCTAAATGGAGTTACTTCGCCAGTGTCTTCGCCGTCTATAAATATGCGAGCTCTTTCTGGCTGACTGTAAATCGTGACAGCATAAAGCGGGGCTTCAGAAACAAGGTCAGCCGAGTGCTCTTCTGTTGGATTTTCCATAGGAGGTTTTTGAGTCACTGGAACGGCAGCCGTGGGAGCCATTCCCACGCGTGAAGAGGGATCGCGCGACATTGTGAATTTTTCGAAATATTTGTCATACCCCCACCATAAGCCGATTCCGGCGATGAGTATCATCACAGTCCGCATTGCAAAGCTGGCCGCGCGTTCAAGAGCGGAAGGGCCTCTGTTAATCGAGACTCTGCTTTGCGAATAGACTCCCGTTGGGGTGCTATGGGCAGTTTTGGTTTTGGTGTGTGAATTCGTAATTCCAGTCAGAGTTTTTGTTCTGACAACACTGGCTCCATTTTTAATACCTTCCAGATTCACCCGGATATCTGTCGCTGTGTCAAAAGGAAGGGAGTCATCGGCATCAAAGCCTTGAGGCAAGGCAAAACCGCCATTTTTTGAAGGGCGTGATTCAAATTGTGTAACCATTGTTTTGTCTTCAACCGGCGCTTTTGTTGAAAGACCTTGAATCTTGGCAAACTCAACGAGTTTGCGTTTCTGATCTAAGTAGGGGCCGGCAAAAGCATTTTTCATAAAGACGCTAAAATCATGTGGAGAAAATTCTGGATATTGAGTGTTCAGAAATCTATTCAGATCTCTATGCAAGGCGGCCGCGGTTTGATAGCGCAAACTGCGGTCTTTAGCGAGAGCTTTATTCACGATTCTCTCAAGTTCCGGAGAAACTGACGGATTGATTTTTCGAATAGAAGGAATCTGACAGTCGCGAATCTTTCTGAGAATGGCGGCTTCACTGTTGGACGTGAAGAGACGGTCGTTGGCTATCAGCTCCCAGATTACGATACCGAGCGAAAACACGTCCGTACGCGGATCGATATTTTGACCGTCGGCTTGTTCGGGGCTCATGTAGCCGTATTTTCCCTTAAGGGTGCCGGCCTTTGTCGCTTCAAGTTGAGTTTCGGCTTTTGCGATACCAAAATCGATAATTTTAACTTCACCTTCAAAGCTGACCATGATGTTTTGAGGACTCATGTCCCGATGGACGATATTCAGAGGTTTGCCTGTTGTGCCATCTAAAAGACGGTGAGCGTGATCCAGTCCCGCTGCGACCTCTTTCATCATGTAAGCAATTTGTTCGATGGTGAATTGTTCGTTGGTTTTTTTTAGTTCGTTCAGAATTTGACGCAGATTGCGACCTTCGACGTATTCCATGACTAAAAAGAACTGACTGCGCTCGACACCGAAATCGTAAATGGAAACAACGTTTCCGTGATTTAGGTTTACGGCAATTTTGGCTTCCTCTTTAAACATGTCGATGAATTCGGGGTGATCGGAATACTGAGGCAGAATACGCTTAATGGCGACAAACTTATTTACGCCAACGGCCCCTGTAGATTTCGACAGGTAAACCTCAGCCATGCCGCCTGCGGCCAGCCTCTCTAACAAGATGTATTTTCCAAAATGCTCTACTGCCGATTGAGACATGGAATTCTGTTCCCCTTTGAGATGTCTATCGGTAAAATAAGGGCACGGCTTAAGGAGATTTAGTATGAAGTGGATAGGACTGACCGGAGGTATAGCTTGCGGCAAGAGCACGATTGCTCAGTTGTTGCGAGATCATTCCTTTTCGGTCATCGACGCGGATGAGATCGCGAAAAGTGTGGTCGAGCCGGGCACACCTGGACTTAAGGCTGTGTTAACGGAGTTCGGCGAGGACCTGATATCCGAAGATGGTCTTTTGGATCGACGCAAGCTGGGGCAAAAGGTTTTTGGTCATCCTGAACGTCTCAAAAAATTAGAGACTCTGTTGCATCCGCTCATTAGGCAGGAGGTTCAACGCCAACGTGAAACTCTTATAAAACAAAATGTGAAGCTTGCTATCTATGATATCCCTTTATTATTTGAGACGAAAGTCCAGGATCAGTTTGATGCAGTCATTGTTGTCAGCTGCACACTCGAGCAACAAAAGGAACGGTTGAGACTGCGAAATCAATGGAGTGAGGAAGAAATCTCGGAGAGGTTGGGGGCGCAGCTCCCCATTTCTATTAAAGAGGAAGAGGCTCAGTTTGTGGTGCGGAACAATCGGGATTTAAGTTTTCTAAAGGGAGAATTTGAAAGACTGATGACTTGGCTTAATCGGGAATCACTTTAGAAAAATGAAAAACTCACTAGAACATCAGTAGGTAGCCAAACTGAGCGTAATAGTCCAATCCTGCAAGGGCATATCCAATGCCAGCTTCGAAGTTGTACTTTTGACCAATGCCCGCAGATCCGCGAACTCGCCATCGTTCCAAGTCGACAAGACCCCCGAGTTCGGTAAAGCCATCAAGAAAAGTTCCGGCCGAAAAGCGATAGTAGGGCGTCCAGGGATTCGCAATTTTAAAGTACCAGCGGCGGCCCACGGTAAGTCCTAATATGTTAGCGGTGTTGAATTCAATTTGGTAGTCCCATACAAGGTCATCCCATTTGACGGGGGCATAGCGCAGGACCAAAGTGGGGCCCTGTAAATAGTGGTCTGGATCTAGATAGTCTCCAGCCCCATATCCCAATCCAAAATAAAACGACTCGGTCGGCGAAGTAGGAAGGCCTTCGCGGGCAGCCTTAGACAGAAAAGGGTCTGACTCAGCAGAAAGCGGAGTGGTGTCATATGTCGTACCGGTGTTGGGTGCCGCCTGTGCATGAAGAAAAAAGGAACTCACTAGAAAACAGAAAAATAGATGCCTCGACATATATTAAATGTAAGGGGTTGCCGAGGGAATTGTTACTGGGCCAAGGACTGTAAATTATCAAATTGTCTCAATGTGAGTCTCGAATCGACCGATAGGTTCTTTGAAATTATTCGATAACTTTTATCGAGGTATCTATGAAAAGGATTTTATGGATGGCCCTCTTGCAAACGGTGTTGCTGTTTGCTTTGAGTTTAGAGGTCAATGCCAGTGAACGGCGCAGTTTTTATAGCGGCGTCAGATGTTTAGGAATGGGCGGCGCCTGTTTAGCGGTCACTAATGATGAGACGGCTTTGTTAGTCAATCCTGCTGCTTTGGGAAAACTCCGTGATTTCTACGGCACGATTTTCGATCCAGAAGTTGAGTTCGGTTCGAACACCCCTGAGTTGTATTCTTCAAAGGCTTTTTCAAGTCCATTTCAGCTCGAAGATATTAAAGATACTCTTGATGCGAATCGAGGCCTCCATTTTCACGCCAAAACGCAATTGTTTCCATCCTTTGTCGGGCGCAATTTTGGAATTGGATTTTTTGGCAATTATCTTTTAGATGCAGAGATGTCGGCAGATGGAGCCACCATAGATACTTACTATCGAAATGATATGGGTGTCGCACTGGGATTTAATTTTCGCTTTTTTGATGGCCGGATCAAGTTGGGATTTAATTCCAAACTGATCAGCCGAATCGAAGTGAACAACGAGGCCTTGAGCTCTTCCGGCCCGTTGGACTACGCCAGCATAGGGAGTGAAGGACTGGGTGTTTCCACAGATGTTGGAATTATTCTGGCGGCTCCATGGACTTACATCCCCACAATCAGCGCCGTTCTTAGAGATGTGGGGGGCACAAGTTTCGATAAAGCAACAGGTGTTCGAATGGAGACAGCGACTCGTCCCGAAATGATACCGCAGGACTTAGATGTCGCATTCGCACTTTTCCCCATACACAGTAATTTCGTCCGCAGCTCTTGGACGGTGGAATACCGTGGCCTTTTAACATCAGCAGATGAAGAGGATAAAGCCAAGTTGATTCACGCCGGTCTCGAGTTCAACTTCGGGGATGTGTTCTTTATGAGAGGCGGGTATAATCAAAGGTACTGGACAGCGGGTTTTGAGCTCGCATCGGAACGTTTTCAATGGCAGTTGGCCTCGTATGGCGAAGAAATCGGCACTTCGTCGGCACCTCGTGAAGACAGACGTTATACTTTTAAGTTTGCATATCGGTTCTAGAAAGGAACTATCAAGTATATATGAAGTATTTTAGAACTTTATTTATTTCAATAATGTGTTTGCTGTTCGCAACTTCTTGCGATCGGCCGAATGCATTGACGAAGTTCTCTCAGACCGAGACGGACGATGCTTTGTATATTGATGCAAAAAAGTATATCGATAATTACCAGTGGACTGAGGCCATCGACTTGATGAATGGCAGCTTAAGTGCGGGGTTTAAAACGCGCGCCGATGTTAGAAAAACTATGGCCAGCGCTTATGCCGGTCGATGTGGTTTGGATTTCTTAAGTCTCGTAAATAATTTAGGCAGCAGCAGCAGTTCGCTAGTATTTAACTTTTTCATGATGGCCATGCGGGGGCGAGTTGTCAGCCCCACTGACTGCGATACGGCTCAAAGTATCATGGAAACTTTTGGTGCTACTCCCGCTGAGCGCACTTCAGAACAAAATTTATTTATTGTGATATTGGGAATTGCAAAATCTGGTGCTTACCTTCGAGACAAAGCGGACCAGGACAGTGCCGGTATTGGTGATGGTCAAAGAGATGGTGGATTCGATGTCTGTGATGATACGTCTTTGCCCGATGCCAATGTTGTCGGAGCAATGGTGGGTTTTGGATTAGTGATGCAAAATATATCGAGTATAGCTGGTCAGTTGGGTGGCGGGACTGCCGCAGACATCACGGGTTTGCAGGACACCTGTGATACGGCCATGTCCGTATTTTTGGGTACGCCAACTGTGTGTGACTTTACAGACCAAGAGTTCATTACTGATAATGTTACATACTTCAGATCTCTTCTAAACGATGCAGACACATTGGGAATTGGATCTTGCAATGGTGATCCTCTCTTTCGGGGCTGTCCTTGTGATGGTATTTAGAGCATGAAAAAGGGGTTCGTTCTCTTCTCAGCTTTGGTTTTAATGACGTCGGTTTCTCAGGCTCAACAAGCTATGTATGAAACGGCGAGATCGATTCGCTCCCTTGGTATGGGAGGCGTTTATATTCCCATAGTCAAAGACACAGATGCTCTTTTTTATAATCCCGCAGCTCTAGGGCGTTTGGATGGCATGGATATTCAGCTCATCAATGTGGGCTTGGGTGCCAATATTACAGATCCCGAGAAAATCAGTGCTCTTACAGAAATTGATCCCAGTGATCCCACTACATTCAATGCTCTATTTGGAGAAAAATATTGGTTTGGTGGTGCGGGAAAAGTGGCAGTCGCCGTACCGTATTTTGGTGTAGGGTACTTTACGGATTACAGCGTCGAATTGGAATTGCACAATCCGGCCTTTCCTGAATTTCAAACTTATTTTTTAAATGATTCAGGATTCGTTGTGGGCGGTGCGGTGGCCATTTTGCCAAATACTTATTTAGGAATGAATTTTAAAAAAATTGTTCGCTGGGGCGGTACGGTTCAAGATTTAGGTTTGGATGCGATCGTCGGCGGTGGCACTAGTATGGAAGCCATCGGAAACAGCTTTGATAGCAAGGGAACAGGCTACGGACTCGATCTTGCTCTGACCACTGAATTGCCTTTTCCGCTGAAGCCAACATTTGCAATTGTATGGCAAAATGTTGGCGATGTGGCTTTCACAAAAACGGCCGGAACAGAGGCCCCTCCACATATTCATCAAAATTTAAGCATCGGTGCCGGAATGGATTTGGATTTACCAGGTTTGGACATTGCGGTTGGCGCAGAAGCGCGGCATTTGACGGACTATGATGTGCAGCTGGGAAAGAAGTTGCACATTGGCGCAGAGATCTCTTTACCAATTCTGGATTTTCGCGCGGGTTATAGTCAAGGCTATCTCAGTTATGGTGTGGGTGTGAATTTACTCGTATTCCGTCTTGATGCTGTAAGTTACACTGAGGAATTAGGTGTCTACCCGGGGCAGACTGCCGACAATCGTTATTTGATAGGCCTCAGCATTGATTTAAGCTTTGATGCTAACTTCAATTTCCAGGATAATAACGGCAAGAGAAGAAAACTTAAACAGCGCCGGTAGTTAAATGCTCAAAATTTTGTCCCTGGAAAATAGATCTCAAATATCAGAGATATTCGCAAATTATGACCCTCGAGAGCAATCTTGGCTGGTTTCGGACTTGCGTACAAAATTTGAGCTTCAACAAAGAATCTTGGCTCGTGATGGTCACTACATCGATGAGTCCGTTTTGCGTGCCAGTGATCTGTGGAAAATTCTTTTAAAGCGTTTGGATCCTCAAATTCGTTTGGTGAGCGATCCTTTTGCGCGCTCACTGTTGCGTACGATAATGGACGAACATGCCGAAGTTCTTGGCGTGAATGCTTCTGCAGAAGAAACAGTTTTTTCCTATATCGACCAGTTAGCTCCCGTTCTTTTTCATCCCGAGGGCTCAGCTCAACTAGAAGAATGGTTCCTGACTCATCCCGAAGCGCAGAATCGATGGCGGCCATGGTTTTTGCGTGCGCGTTTTTGTGCCCTCAAGTTAGTACACGAATTTCATATTATCACTTCGGACTGGATTACGTCTTATCTACAAAACTTCAACGAGCTCGATAAGGTGTGGAGTTTTCCACTTATCGTGGACCTCAGCGGAGAGATCACCCGTGCTGAAGGCGAAATCCTACGTGTGCTATCGCGAACCATGGATGTCACGGTGTTAGAACCAACGCCCACCTGGAGTTCAGAATTTTCATATCTTTTGCATCCCTATGTGGAATTGCGCAGTCAGAGTCAGCACGTCACGAAGGTGCCTTCGAGCCAACAAAGGACAAAAAACTTTTCGGTGCACCGATTTTCGGGAATGCTCGCAGAAATCAAACACAGTGTTGGTCAGACTCGAAAATGGCTGGAAGAAGGAATACCCGCGCATAAAATTGCCTTAATTGCTCCAGATATTGAGGCCTACTGGCCCGTGTTGCAGTCCTTTTTAGACGAAGAAGGCATTCCCACACAGAAGGATATTTCGCACAAGGCTCAAAGTTTACCGTCGATCACTCGTTGGTTGTCTTTGTTGCGTTCGCGCAGCGGTCGCCTTTCCAGCAGTGATCTTGAGATTTCATTTTTTGATCGTGAAGAGTCGCAAAATCTGCGCTATGAAG
Source organism: Bdellovibrio sp. (assembly GCA_037968775.1). Taxonomy (GTDB): domain Bacteria; phylum Bdellovibrionota; class Bdellovibrionia; order Bdellovibrionales; family Bdellovibrionaceae; genus Bdellovibrio. The sequence goes on along the minus strand of JBBKWD010000262.1, from coordinate 6,478 downwards.
AATTTAAATCTCTCTTTAAAAGTCTCTATGTCGCCGAAGATTTGGCTCGGCATGATTTAGTACACAAAATTTTCCATGAACAAATCGATTTGACCGGTTTTGTATCTCGCGAGGAGTTCGTATTACAGGCGTTAAAGGGGTGGATTCTATCTGCTCAAGAAAACGAAGTTGTACAAACCGTTTTGCGCGAACTTTTGCAAAACGCCACTGTCGGGACAAAGCTTACTTGGAAAGAGTGGCTAAGCTATTTAGAAAGCATCGTAGCACTTAAAGAGTACACTTTGTCTAAAGGACACCCAGAAGGCATCTTGGTCACGAAGTTGATGTCGGCTGATAGCGAGAACGCTTGCTATCGAATTTTTATGGGACTAACAGATGAGGCGCTTAAAACACGCACCAAGACTCAACTTTCAGGGCAAGATTTTTTTGATCTTGCAAAAGACATTGGTTTTTATTTGGAAAATCCAGATCAGAGCGATTTGGAATTTGAGTTGCGTCTTTTGGCAGAGGCGGAATCTGAAATGGATCTTTACTGTTTTGGTGCCACCGATTTGACGGGCTCTTTGTGTTCGCCTTCGACCTTCTGGATGAATCAAGAGGGGGATCATCATGCTTTGTCTGTTCCACTGGAAACAAGATGGGACGAGATTCAGCATTCAAGTTTGAGAGGCGATCGGCAAGCTCTGAATCCACGTAAAGATCTAGTGGAAAAGGCTCTAGCCCGTGACGCAGGAAAAATTCCTTTTGAAAACTTGCAGCCTTTGGAGCTGCCGCGTATCTCGGCATCTTCATTAGAAAGCTTCTTAAAATGCCCCTTTGTTTTTACAGCCCAGCGGTATTTTAAATTACGAGATTTGCCAGAAATCGATTTGGACGTCGATCACCGCACGCGCGGACAACTTGCCCATGCGCTGTTTGAGAAGCTCACCGTGGAACCCATGCGCTTTAATTGGTCAGCAGGGGAGTTGGACTCTTTGCTAGAGAGCATCCGCAAAGAAAAAGAAATTCTATTTGCCGATGAACGTCTGTGGTTACCGTTAAAGAATAAGCATATCAGTTTGGGATTAAGATTTCTAACCTTTGAAAAGGACTGGCGCACGGAGTTTGGTAAAACCAAAACACTGGGCCGGGAAAAACGTTTTGAATTTTATTTGGACCCGCAGACGCAGGAAATTTCAAAAGTTGCCAAAGAAAATTCATTCCGTATTTCGGGACAAATTGATCGCATCGATGGCGACGAAGACGGGCACTTGCTAGTTATTGATTATAAAAGCTCTGCCGGCAACACCTCGGCGGCGGGCTCCTGGCTTAAAAATCGCGAGTTGCAGCTGTTGTTTTATATGTGGGTTTTGGAAAAGGATCTCATCGAAGATATGAGGGGTGAGGTCATCGGACTGTTCTATTTCTTTTTTAAGACTTTAGAACGAAACAAAGGCTATCGTGCCGATGAAATGGCCGGGAAGCTGTTCCCTTTTCCGAAACGCAAAGATAAAAATTATACACTTGAAGCTAAAGAACGTATGATGACCGAGTTCAGCCAATTGCTGGTTGAAACTTTAGATCGCGTCAAAAATGGAGAATGCGCTCCGGTACCTTCTGAATTCGATGAATGTAAAAAATGTGAGTGGAGACGACAGTGTCGAGCACCCCATCTGAATTAAAAAACAAAATCCAAAACAAAATTCAAAATAAAATTCTCAAAGCCGGTGCCGGTGCGGGAAAGACCACGACGCTAACAGAGACCTTCTTGGGCTTCGCCAGTGATTTTAGAATCAAACACGGGAAGTTTCCGCGAATCGTGGTGACGACCTTTACTCGAAAAGCCACTCAAGAGCTAAAAGAACGCTTGTTAGCAAAAGCATTGGTAGACGAGCGCCAGGATCTTTTTCATTATGTCAGTTCCAAGTCTCAGGTTCAGATTTCCACTATTCACGGCGTACTCAGTTTGTTTCTATCCCGCTATGGTTCGGCATTAGGTCTGACGCCGGATTATAAAATATTAAGTGATTTGGAAGTTCGCAAACATGCCAGAAAAATTCTGCGCAAACATATTTTAGAAAATGGCGATTTGCAGGAGCTCTTGGAGGAATACGAATTCCATGCCTTGGAAGACGCGTTGATTCAGTATTTTTCTGAAAGTTTGGTTTTCCCCGAAATGAAGTTCGTTTCAATGGGCGAACTGGAGTCTTTGACGGCAGAACATTTTGCTGGCCTCTATGGGCGCTTGCAAAGTGTCGGCAGGCAAATACAGTCAGAAACTGACAACGACAAGTGGCAAGAGTACGCCCAGGCATTGACAGCTTTCAATTGGAAGAGTTCAGCCCAAGACATCGCAACTTTTTGGGAGTTTTTGGAAAAACCCGCGTATCGAAAGGCCCAAGCGCCATTTTCTTTGGACTTGAATGAAGAGCTGGAAGAGCTGCGCAAAAAGATGGCGAAGTTTCTGGTAGAGCCTCGCTACCTGGCTTCTTATTGGGAAAAGCATCAAAAAAACTGTGAACTTTTTCAAGAGCTGGCTAGAAAATTCAGCCAAGACTTTTTGAAATTAAAATTGGAACAAGGTCTCTTATCGATGGCGGACCTCGAGGTTTTAGCCTTAAAGACTGCTAAAGAGCATCCCGAAGCAGCAGAGAGTTTTTCAAAGGACTGGGACTTCTGGATGATCGACGAATATCAGGATACAAGCCCGATTCAAGTGGAGCTAATGGGGCGCTTGATTGGAGCAAGTCCGGTCTTTATTGTTGGCGATCCTCAACAAAGTATTTATCTCTTCCGTGGGGCGCGCACCGAGGTCTTTGAAAATAAGGTGAAGGAAATAGAGTCCGAAGACGGTTTGGTGGAGCAAAAGTTGATCAACTACCGCTCCTCACCTGAAGTGTTGGAGTTTTTTAATCATTACTTCACCCGACTAGGTCCGCAGTTTGCGGCCATGACTCCAGATCCGAAAAAGTCATTCGCAGAATCCTCGGATCCAGTCGTGAATGTAATTCTTTCTGAAGAAGAAAGTGTGGCCACTGTCGCGCGTATCCAAGAGCTTCTAAAGTCGGGAGTTAGTCCGGAACAAATTTGTGTGCTGGCGAGGACACATCGAGTCCTTGAGGAAATTTCAAAGCTTGCAAAAGATCATGGGATATCCCTGCAGTTACACAGCGGCAGTGGTTTCTATCAACGTCGGGAAGTTCTAGACGCCCTGGCTATTTTGAAGTTTTTGTTGAACCCTCATGACAATGCAAACTTCGTGGCCCTCTTGCGGTCACCCTGGTTTTACCTAAGCGAAAATGAAATTGCTTCCTTCTGCCATAGCTTTAAGCATTCATTTTGGCGGGAGGCCTTAAAAGTTTTAGAGAAGACTCCCGAGGGGCATCCTTTGCGGAATCTGCGCAGTCTTTTGAATTTCGCTGAAGAAAAAGGTCTTTCGTGGACCCTCAAAAGATCCCTTATAGATTTTGGACTCTTCGATTACTCCGCGGAAATTGATTCCTCAGGGCGTCGAGAGGCGAATCTGTGGAAGGTTGTGGCCTTACTCAGTCAAGAAGAACGCCGACCTGGATTTAATTTTTTAGATTTCTTAGACGCAAGTTTAGAAACATTGAGCACTGATGAAGCCAGCGAAGATGCGGATGCCACACCAGTGATAGAGCCTCAACGTGTTAATTTTATGACCGTGCATGCCTCGAAAGGCCTGCAGTTTGAACATGTTCTTTTGCCAGGTATGGGGCAAGATCCTCGCGCGGCCCAAGCACCGTTGTTGAGTGTGGACGAAGTCAGTGGACAGTGGTCGCTAAAGGTGCGCGATGAAGAATCCCAGTCCTTCGCCTACAGTGTGTTTGCTGAAAAGTGGGTCGAAGAAATGCGACGTCGCGAAGGTGAAGAGTTCAATCGAGTTCTTTATGTGGCTCTCACTCGGGCTAAATATGGTGTATCTTTATTTTGGGGAACTAAGGTGGGGAAGAATTCTTGGGCTGCCCATTGTCCTTTGAACCTGGAAGAAGGACTGCACGAAGAGCAGAATTTTTCTTACGTGGTTCGTAGGGATGAATCGAAGCCTGAACTTTTTGCGGCAGCTGAGATCACCGAAAAAGCAGTGCGCGGAAAATGGATACCATCCGAGGTTAAAAATAAACGACAATACATCTCTGTCACAGAACTTGTCGCCCCCACCGCAACTGAAGGCAAGGGCTCTTCAGTGAAAGAGGGGACACAGTTGAGCAAGGGTTTGGCCCGAGCTCAGCAGGGAACCGAAGCGCATCGTATGTTTGAGGCATTAAAGTACTCCTCGGTCGCTGAAGTGATTGAGATTTCAGATGATAGTTTTAAAAAACCTATTAAGTTTATCGTCGAAAATCAGCAAGCGCCTTTGGCAGAAATTATCAAAAAGGGACATGCGGAATGGGGCTTTGCGACCCTGGTGGGCGGATCCTTATTGCAAGGGCAGATCGATCTTTGGGGTGTCGTTGGCAAAACCTTATGGGTTGTCGATTACAAAACTGGGTCCCAAAGATATTCAGAGACGGCCTTGGCGCAGTTGGAAGTGTACGCTTGGGCTTTGCATAAAATGGGATATGCCACAGATACTGACAAACTGTGTTTGGCCGTTGTTTATCCCATGGATGAAGTTCTGAAGGTTCAAGATTTGGGAAGCTTTTCCAAATGGGCGCCACGCATCGAAAAGTTAATTGCGGAATATTCAAGCAGCCGCGCGCATTGACAGCTTTCAGGCCGCAAGCGATTATGGACCGTGGAAAAAAATAAACGAGCTGTCATTATAATTTTCTCTGACGGTGCCTGCTCTGGTAATCCAGGGCCGGGTGGCTGGGGCTCTATTGTTTTGACTCTTGATGATCAGATTCAAGAGTTGGGTGGTGGCGAGCCAGGTACGACAAATAATCGGATGGAAATGGTCGCAACGATTGAAGCTTTACGTTTTATTCAAAGGATTCCTGGACCGGTTCAATTTTTCACAGACTCTACCTATATCATTCGCGGAATCACTCAGTGGATTTTTGGCTGGCGCCGCAGCGGTTGGAAAACGGCCGATGGTAAAGAGGTTTCGAACAAAGACCTTTGGGAAACACTTTCAAAGCTCGTTCAAGAGCGTGGCTCTGCCGGCAAAATTGAATGGCTTTACAGTCGCGGTCATATCGGGATTCCGGGCAATGAACGATGTGATCGTATTGCCGTGGCTTATTCTAAAAATGAATTTGTCAGTTTGTACTCAGGGCCTTTAAGCACTTATCAAGTGAATATATTGGAGCTTCCGACGGATACGGCTGTGCCGACTATGAAAAGTCCCACAGAGAAAAAAGTCGCGTTTAGTTATCTGAGCAACATTGGCGGCTTGGTTTATCGACATCGTGATTGGCCATCTTGCCAAAGACGTGTTAGCGGAAAATCTGGGGCTAAATTTAAAAAAGCGGCTTCGAGTTCCGATGAGTCTGAAATACTGAAGTCATGGGGACTTGATCCCCATGTAGTGATTAAGGAAGGTTGAGTCCATGGAAATTACCAATCGACAAATAGTAGTAACAGGGGCCACGCGTGGTATCGGCAGAGCATTTGCCAAAATGTGCGCTGAAGATAAATCTCACTTGCATCTTGTTGTCAGAGAAGAAGACGCCGAACTTCGCCAAGAGCTGGAAGCCTCAGGTGCAAAGTCCGTGACTTTTTGGGTGGCGGATCTTTCTGAGCGAGATCAAATTGATGATTTGCTTGGCAAACTTCAGGATGTCCCCATTGACATGTTATTCAACAATGCAGGTCTTTTAACTGGGGGCTTAATTGAAGAACAGCCGATTGGTGATATTTATAAAATGTTTCAAGTAAATATAAATGCTGTCGTTCAGCTAACTCATGGTCTATTGCCGGGTATGTTAATTCGAAAGCGTGGGAAGATTATTAACAACTCTAGTGTTTCAGCTTACATGCATTTTCCGTGTGCTTCGACTTATGCGGCTTCTAAGGCTGCAGTTTCGGCATTCACAGATTGTATTCGGGCTGAGTTAAAGGGGACAGGGGTGACGACCTTGTTGCTAGTGACTCCAGGTATACGCACGCGTATGTTTGATGAAATTGAAGTTCTTTATTCCAAAAACTTTCAAGTGCCGACCAGTTCAATTTCTCCGACGAAGTATGCACAGATGATTCGGGAGGCTATACTGCACGACTTGGACGTGATGGAGCCTTCAGGATTAACCGGAGTTGGTTTGAAAGTTGCTAAGTTTGCGAAACCACTTTTTGAATTTGAGATCGCCAGACGTTTTCGACGCTCCTAGTTGTGTAAGCCGGCTTACGTTTTTTCTTAAAAATTCGCAATACTGGCGATATTCGCTCTATAAACGAGCCTTTTTTCTCTAAAAAGCTTTAGAATAGGTATATGACAAATGTACTATTCCTGAGTTTCATTTTGTTGTTTGGCCAGTCCAGTTTGGCCTCCGGCGGCTCCGTCTGTGATCGTCATTATTCAGTGGCAGTTAACAAC
>JBBKWD010000261.1:0-8859 GCA_037968775.1 Bdellovibrio sp. | reverse complement strand
CTCGAAAACGGAGTCGCAAAGTTATACTTCCCCGACTTACCCAGACCTTCGCCTAGACTCCCAGCTGATCAGAGCGAATTTCAAACATGTATGAAATCTTAGGCGCCAAAGCATACCGAACATCACAAGAGCTGTACCAGTAAGACTTTTTCAATTGGTCATCGCATTGCCAATACCAGATCGATTTATTTCGAATCAACATTGTCGCCGGTGCACCCAACGCTCCCGCCAAATGGCCGGTGGCTGTATCACAACTGAACATGCGATCCAAACATTTGATCCAGGCTGAAGTATGAGAAAAATCAACAAGCGTCTTGCTGGCATCGATCAAAATACTTCCGGTATGTTCAAGCTGTCTTTTCAACTCAAACAACTCATCTGAAGTTACATCTTTCTGAAGACATACGACAACACAAGGAGCTTTCAAAACACCTGACTCTTGCAAAAATTCACTTAGAGAGTAAGCACGAGTTCGCATAGGGCCAGTTCTTATATCCCCATGCCAAACGATTCCATAAACAGGCAATCCTTTTGGATTTTTACGGCGTATTTCTGAACTGTATTTCGAAATTAAATCTTCGGATGCCCGTAGGTATCCGTCCGCCGCTACGGGCTCACAAATGTCTGCTCGCGATGGAATAGATAGACAATAGGTCCAAAAATCGGGGCTCTCTCGATTCTCCCAATAGTTCGAAAGTTGAGCGTTTGCCAGATCGTGTACTTCTATTTGCGGATAACTTTCTTTAATAAGATTTGATAGATCGGGCTTAGCGGCCACTTCAATACGAGCTCCCTCGTCGATAAGACATTGCAAATAGCGCAGTCCAAATATCTGATCGCCAAAGCCGTTTTCCATCACCACCAATAGCTTCTTACTCTCTAAAAATTCCCCTTCCCACATCGAGAAATCCACAAATGATGTCGCTACAGCGCAAGGCGATCCTTCGACCAAGCGCCACTCATGCAGCTTCCAGGCTGCGCGAAACTCTCCGTCAGTAAAAAGGCGCAGTGCTTGATTGTAATGGATCACGGGATTTCCATAGGCCAAAGCTTTAAGTCTTCTTTCAGCAAGCTTCACAAGGTCGTAGCGCTTTGCAGCTGCGGCGATCGGAGCCAAGGCCTGCCAGTACTCGACAGAATTCAAATTTTCTATTTCCGAAATTTCAGTGGGCGCAACTATAGCGTCAATAGAAGTTTCAATGTCTTTCTCTACTCCCAGAATTGCCTTAACCGCCGCGCTCAATAATGAGTGCGGAGACATTCGCAGAAACTCCCGAGCCAGAGAAATTTGCCCCATCATCATCAACGCTCGCGCCATATGAATGGAAACTACGGGGTTTCGATAGAGCGCTTCATAGGGCCAGAGTGCATGGTAAACTTTAGCTTGGTAGGCGGCCTCGCCAAAGGCATCTAAGGTCTGAACGTCGTGAACTCCGTTCCGAACCGCTTCTTCCAATCTCAATAACGCCGCATTCCAAGCCTGTCCCTGCACGGATAGCAAACCCGAGGTTCGCATCACCTCAGGAGAAATTTCAGGATGAAAGACAGTTGCCAGAGATTTTTCCGCCTCCAGCCACAGGCCTAGTTTTTTTGGATCTTTTAACTTCATTTGCGCCTTACTTTACGGACTTTCGCACTCGTAACAGAATGTCCCACTGTACGATGGCGTTGTTATAGTGGCTGGCTGCAAAATTTAAATCATACTGGGCAACGAGTTCATTTTTAATTCGTGAAGACCACGGCTCATCAAACGAGGGAATCGCCTTTTCTAAAACGAAATCCACTCCGCAATAGATTCCCAATGCCGTGTTGGCATATTTTTTTTCTGCATATTCACGATTCAATTCTTGGTCAAAAAGCTTAAGCCCCTCAGGAAGAATTTTTCGAACATGGGTCGGGTCAGCGTGGAACGTCCAGTGGTCATGATGAGGAACTTGAATGTGAATTTTTGCACCATCAACGCAAACTCGATACATTTCCTTCATTAAACCCAAAAAAACATCTGTCTGCTGTCCTAAATGCTCCAGCACGTGAAAGGCTCGCACCTCTGATACTGAGTTCGTATCAAAGGGCCATATTCCCTCGAGGTCAACCACTTGATCCGGCTCACAAACGGCCATCTTATCGACATTTAGATATCCAGGTATCTTGTCGTACCCGCATCCCAAATTAAGTTTTATTAAATTCATTTCGTCACCTTTTCGCCGACAGACGCATTTTCCAAAAATTTTCTTATGACGTTCGCTGCCTGTTCATCACCACGATCAACATGCCCCTGCAGCTGCTCTTGCAGCTGCCTTCTCATCTCCGGATCCAATTTTGTAGCCCCCGCTTCGACCCATAATGACTTATTCACTCGCAATTGAATATCAATCCACTCGATTACGTTCGATGCCTGTCGTGAAATGAGCTGAATATCCTCAACACTTGCCTGTCCCTCATTTACGGCTGCTTGCCAATATGGATCTAAAACAAAGGCGGTCTCAACGACTTCGAAATTGACCCGCAGTTGGTTTGCCAGCCCCGTTTTCGAATGGCGCTGATCGAGTTGCATGAATGTTTCAGGCAAGAGCGCTTGGACATAACCCAAATCAATAAGAAAACTGTCATGCCGCGGGTGAGGAATGCGCATCTGAACTGTCGCCCCCTCCGCTCCAAACTGCCAAATTTTTTGAAATGCCACAGCCAAAGTGGCGCCGGTTAAACGTGATGGTAAATCACCGAGATCAACACAGCTCACTTCCGCATCTTTCCAAGGGGCGTTTATCCAGCTATTTGGATCGACCAGCGAAATTGAATTTCCCTCGTCGTCCTGAAGTTGGAAGTTGTTCTTTTGAAACTTCAAGGTTTTCATCTTTGGATCTGCCATCGCTTTGTTCCTTTGGTTTTTGAAAGGTCGTAAAGAGCCAAGAAATTTTGGGCGCCAAGGCATATTGTACGAACACACTGTCATACCAGACCGCGGGCCTCATCGTTTCTGAATGAGTCGTTTGTCCATCTGTCTGCGCCCGATCCTTACATAACCACTGCCAGATAGCTTTGTTTCGCGCATAAACAGTTGTGGGATGCCCAAGTGAGCCACCGACATGGGCGACAGAGGTATCGCAAGTCAGCAGCCGATCGGAAGCTGAAATCCAGGCCGCTGTCACTCCAAAATCAGAAAGCTCAGGGCCTGCGTCTATAAATTTTCCACCGCTTTTAACAACCAATTCTTTGAGAGTTGCGATCTCTTCCGTGGTCGCATCCTTTTGCAATGATATGACGACACTTGGCTGGCGCAAAATCCCGCTGACTTCGGAAAATTCTGCCACGGAAAAAGCTCGGGTTCTATCGGACGCCGTATCTATCCGTCCATGCCAGTTCACGGTAAAAACAGGCAGGTTAGAAATATTGAGTGCTTTAATTTTATTTTGGCAGTCATTTAAAAGACTCTGCGACACTGATAAAAACTTTGTCGTATTAAAAGGTCGCCAAGTGCTTGAGCGAAAAGGAATTGAAAGACCATAAACCCAATAATCAGGCAAAGGAATCTGATCCCAATATCCAACTACCACAGCTTCGTCTTCGTTGTGAACTTTTACATTTGAAAAAGTCGCTTGGATGAGTGGAATAAGCGTAGGTCTTGCCACAATCTCGAGGCGCGAGGCTTGCTCCGAAAGCATTTGAATGTATCTAAGTGCGAAAATCCCATCCCCTAAACCTTGTTCAAGGTAAACCAGCAAACTTTTTCCTTGAAGGCTTTCACCCTCCCACATTGAAATCTTCCCCAGCTCGGTGCGATTGGACTGACTTGCATTGGGCACAAGACGCCACTCATAAAGTCGCCAGCCTGCCCGAAATTCACCTTTACCCAACATGCGCAAAGCTTGATTAAAATGAATATTTGGATCGCTATAAGCCAGTTGCTTTGATCTTTGTTCGGACAGACGAACCAAGTCTTCCCTGCCAACGGCATCGGCGACCGCAGACAAAGCGCGCCAATATTGTGGGTAACGCAATCCTGGATATCGCTCTGCAACCGGTAAAATATTTTCTACTGTTTCTGAAATCTCATCACCGATATTCAGCATTGCCTGCAACGCGTCCTTCAAGGCCGATTCTTTGGCATATCCCAAAAATTCAGAACAAGACTTTGCATCGCCCAACATTAAAAAAGCACGAGCCATATGGGTCGCCAAGGATGGATATTTATAGTGATTTTGAAAAGGCCCTAGAGCTTCTGGAACATTTGCTTCGTAGGCGGCCTCACCCAAGGCATCCAATATCGCAACATCAGTGTAGCCTTGGCGCGCAGCCCGATTCAGGTAAATCAGCGCCTCGGTCCATTTACCGGCATCGGCAGCTGCCAAGCCGAGTTCACGTATATTTTGCGATGGGGAGATTCCGGATTTTTCCATGCGGAAAGGCTAGCTTTACTGCAGAAAGAGATCAATCAAAAGTGCGTCGCAAAATATATTCGTAAAGAAATCACCTAGGTAGCCGGGGCCAAAGGCGCAACACTCTCGACAATAACTACAATCCAAGCTGTCACTTCTTTTAAATTCCGATGGCTTTCACAAATGTTGATTTATGGTTATAAGTCGTTCCCTGCCCAAGCTGACCGTGGTCGTCATTTCCAGAAATGTAAACGAAGCCATCCGACCCAAGCGCTATCGAATTATTATTGAGTCCGGCCGCCACTGAAACGGCATTTGAGATTCCAAGAGCCTGAATGAAGGTACTTGTATTCGCGGTGCTGTTATTCCCTAACACCCCATTTGTATTGCTTCCACAAGAGAAAACGGCCCCATCAGAGCGAAGCGCGATCGTATGATAGAGTCCCGCTGCCACAGCTACAGCATTCGATACCCCAAGCGCTTGGACGAATGTGGACCTACTTGTTGTAGTTCCGTCACCCAATTGACCATATGTATTATGCCCACACGTAAATACCATACCATCCGCTCGAACTGCCGCCCCATGATACAAGCAAGAGGATATGTATACAGCTTCTGAAATTCCAACAGCCTGTACAAACGATGACTTACTTACAGTTGAGTTGTCCCCAAGTTGGCCAAATGAATTACTTCCACATGTAAAAACTAAACCTGTGGAGGACAGGATAGAGGAGATGTAGCCGCCCGAAACTGCAACTGCGTTTGATACACCAATAACTTGCGTGTAGGTCGACTGATCAACAGTGCTGTTAATCCCTAACTGACCATAAGAATTATGACCCGTGGCAAAAACAAGGCCATCCGCTCTCAAAGCAAAACATGACGAGATTCCACTTATAGTGGTGGCGTTAGAAATTCCGAGAGCCTGAACAAATGTTCTCTTGCTCACCGTAGTATTATCACCAAGCCTTCCGCTAAAGCCCGACCCACAACAAAAAACTAATCCATCAGAACGAAGCGCAATCGTCATTTCACCAGCAGCAGAAACTGCGGTGATGCCTGATATACCAATCGCCTGCACTAATGTACCTACACTATTTATATCATTATTGCCAATTTGGCCCATGCCGTTTCTACCGCAAGAAAGTATCAAGCCGTCCGACCGAAGGGCAACACTATGGCCATTCCCAACTCCGATTGAAAGTTTTTTTGGAGTTCCTCTTAGAGGCAATCGCGCTCGCCCCCCAACAACAGAGCCCACTCCTAATTTTTGCCAAGTTTGCGCCAATGCGGGATGTATACCACCAAAAAAAGCGCTCACTCCGCCCGTGATACCTGCGAATTTCAAAAACTTCCTACGCTCCATGTACTAAATTGTATTCCATCGTCTTGGGGATTCCAAACCCTATTTCCATTCTCAAATAGAGACAAATTAATGTAATGAAGCACAGCGGGGAATTAGTTTCGATGTTATTGACATCACCACGATTCACAGTTCAAATTTGAAGCAAGAAACTAGACATTCTTATCAGACTTGAATCAAAGACTACCGGAGACCTTCATGCAAAAACTCCACTTTATATCTGGCCTCCCTCGCTCAGGCACAACCCTGCTCTCAACAGTTTTAAATCAGAACCCTCGATTTTCTGCGTCGATCTCTGGACCGGCCGCTCGAATGGTAAGAGCCATTGTAAACGAAGCACAAGCACAAGGCGGCTATCGCACTCAATGCCCAGATTCGAAGCGCCAAAAGCTGATTAAAAATCTTTTGCACACTTACTACGATGATTCCAACGAAGTGGCTTTTGATACCAACCGTGGCTGGACCTTGATGACGCCACTGATTCATGATGTTTTTCCTCAAGCAAAAATGATTTGCTGCGTACGAGATATCCCATGGATACTGGACAGCTTCGAACAACTCTTGCGTAAAAATCCATACTCCGTCAGTTCGCTTTTTTCTGCTGATGAATCTGTGGACGTGTACTCGCGCACCTCTGCTCTTTTACGTCCAGACAGAACAATTGGCTTCGCTCTCAATGGCCTCAAGCAAGCCGTTTACGGAGGAGAGCGTGAAATGATACTCATGGTAAACTATGATGACCTTTGCCGTACGCCGGAAGCTGTAATGCGCGATATTTACAAATTTTTAGATGAACCCTATTTTACCCACAACTTTAATGATGTTGAAGCTTCTTATGACGAATTTGATCAAGACGTGAATCTTAAGGGAATGCATTACGTTCGCAAACAACTGTCCCACGTCGTACGTGAGCCTATCCTGCCTCCAGACTTATGGCATCAATCGGATGCCTTGTCATTCTGGAAACAAGGATGAAAAAACATAGACTATGATGAAAACAAAACTGGATATCGTCTTGCGAACTTGCACCCGAACCGGACTCTTTGACCAAAAGGTAGTTCCGCGAATTGTGCCCGACGATCGCCTGGTCATGATTCGCAAATGCGTGACTTCTTTAGTGACGAGTATCAATCACAGCGACAAAGATATTACTTTGACGGTGTTCGACGACCAATCACCACCCGAAGACGTGAAACTTCTTAAATCCATACTTGAAAAATGTCGAATTCCTTTTACTTTTTTTACGACGCAAACTCAGGGCTTCAACAATTCGGCTTTTGAACAATTTCAATACGGCCGCGATCATGCCCGCGAGCTGGTCTATTTCGTAGAAGATGATTACATGCACGACCCCACAGCTATTGATCTCTTGGTAAATGCCTACAATCACTTTCGATCCTTAAGTGGCATAAGTGAAATCGCCATCAGCCCCTGGGATCAGCCGCAAGAATACGACCTAGGACACGCACAGCCCTGCAAAATATTTCACTTTGATAATCGCTATTGGCGTTCAACTATAAGCACATCCAACACCGTGCTCTGGCCCGTTGAGGTCGTCCGCGGAGGCTGGCAGTTTTTTGAAAAACTCGCTCTTCAATATGGAAAGGTTGCTGGCGTCGAAGAAATCAACACGATCGGCCAACTTCTGAACAACACCGTCACTCACAGGGGCCCGGTCTCTTGCTTTTCACCGATTCCCTCTGTCGCTCTGCAAATGCATCACTTGGGACAGGGCTCACCAAAACACATCGACACAAAAATGTTCCATTGGGAACAGCGCTGGGCAGAGATTGTATTGTAGTTTATAATTTGGACAGAATTCCGAACGCGTCTAGCTACACATCAAAACGGATCATGCCTGCCGCCGCCGTTTGATGAGTGATTTCATCAATCAAAATAAATGAACCCGTTGCGCGCAGACTTTCGTAGGCGTCAACAACAAGGGGTTCCTGCACAGACAACGAAACTCGAGCAATATCATTGAGCTTTAAATTTTCAGCAGAGCCACGCTTTTGCGAGCTCATCTCAAGCAGGCTTTGAATTCCTGTCACTCTGGCCATCGTTTGTTTTGTGGTGTGTTTGAGCCAATAGCGATGCTTCAAATCCAAGGGAGCTTCAGAGAGCCAACATAAATCAGCTTCAAATTCCTTTACAACATTCGCTGGCACTTCAACACTTGCCAACAAATCTCCTCGAGAAACATCCACTTGCTCCTCAAACAACAACGTCACCGACTGTCCCGCTTGAGCGATATCAAGCGAAACATCATAAAGAAGGATCTCTTTGACTGTTGCCTTCTGTCCACTTGGTTGAATCAGAATGACGTCACCCTTACAAACTTGACCAGCTTCCACACGCCCCATATAACCGCGAAAACTATTTCCCCCAGAGCCAGCGCCAGAACCAAAGCCACTATGTCGCGCCACCCATTGCACGGGAAAACGAAACGAAAACGCCTGCGATTGAGACTCCTCAGGCAAGGATTCCAACGCCTCTAACAAGGTCGGCCCGTGATACCAAGGCATATTCTCTCCTGCTTTCGCAAGATTCTCTCCTGAAAGAGCCGACATCGGAATATAGCTGACACCTTTTAGATCCAACTGAGCTGCCAACTCTTTATAAGTCGAAACAATTTCACCAAATGTATTCTCGCTAAAACTCACTAAATCCATTTTGTTAATCGCCACAATGATGTGCTTTATCTGCAAAAGCTGCGCGATACTAGAGTGACGTTTGGTCTGAATTAACAATCCCTCGCCGCAGGTGAAAGCTTTCTGCATTTTGGCGGCATCAATCAAAATCACCATCGCATCTGCCGTGGACGCGCCCGTCACCATATTGCGAGTGTATTGTTCGTGCCCAGGACAGTCCGCGATAATAAATTTGCGTCGAGGAGTAGAAAAGTAGCGATAGGCCACATCAATCGTAATACCTTGCTCTCGCTCTGCCACAAGGCCATCCGTCAACAATGACAAGTCTATTGCGCTGCCAACTGTTCGCTTGTATTTAGAGCGCGACAGGTCCTCGAGTTGATCCGGAAAAATCCCCTTGCTATCAAAAAGGAGTCGTCCGATAAGAGTGCTCTTTCCATCATCGACCGAACCGGCTGTAATAAAGCGA
>JBBKWD010000260.1:0-4460 GCA_037968775.1 Bdellovibrio sp. | reverse complement strand
CAAGCCCCCGCCCCAAAGGGGGCTTAGGTGCGTAATCAACTCATAAGATGTCATTATGTTACGTGGACTTTTGCCCCGCCCCCGCTTAAAACCGGAAAGGGATTTTAATTAGACTCAATTCGACTCTCTGTAAGGTCCTTAGACACCCATTAGATCCCCATCTCCAATTTAAAACCCACTCAAAACTGGCACAGGTATGGCAACTGAACTCTCTCGAACAAATCAGTGCGTTGAGATTTTGAAAAGTCGGTTCCACTGACTTCGAGACGAACTCAACTACTCCCCTCTCACTTTGGAGAAAAGCAAGAGAGGGGCACTAACTCAACCAAGTTACGGAGGTCAACATGGGTATCAGGTTCGCATTCTTAGTTTCTACAATAGTCAGTTTCTCATTCTTCGCTCAGGCGGCAGAGATCCCGCCTATCTGCTATTCCAAAGCAGAGAAGCTCATCTCTCAATACGTCGAGTCCGGCTACTATGATAAAGATGGATTAAGGGCCTATGAATGCGCGTGGGCGAAAAATGGAAAAGCCATACTCTGCGCCGTTTCCGCTTCTAAAGGTGGTGGTAATGCCACCGACTCTTTCCGTGTCGTTTTCAACGAAAATTGTGGCAAAACTTATCGAATGGAAATGACAGGCGAAGAATAGTCGGCAAATATCTAAACTCCCAAAAAATAGCCGCGAATTCACGCGGCTATTTTTAAGCTGTAAGATGATAATAGCCTATTCATGAGTACATAAACTCAAAGCCCCCACCACATGGGGCTTTTATCGAACATTCTCTACAGCCAAACTTGGAGGCGATTCTTTCAAGGTATTAAATAATTCAATTTAATTTAGAATTTGACCCTTTCAAAATATCCATTCACGGTGTTGCTGGCACCGCCGCCCAAAAGAGTAGAGCCACCAAAGCCTTACCGACTGTGAATTGATTGAGTCATTGTTGTAGTGAAGGGGCCATTGTTGCCGATTTGCCGGGACCAGGCGAAGATTTCTTTGATGTATTTTTCTTTTCTATTGCCTGAGTTCTTTCGCAATGTCACTCCACTGGAGTTTGCGGTAATAGTTTGAACTGTGTTTTGCTTTTGAAGTCTGAGCATCGCTACATGAGGCTAAACAATGACCCAGCTTAAAGAGAGATGATCCTGAGATAGTCTGACGAAATTACTTTCGCGAATTTCTGACTCAGCACCGGATCACTTGGCTAGGGAGTTTGATTCTCTCAGTGAGCGCTAGGGACCCTTTTGTTCAGGCTCATAGCCATTGACCTGATCAGACCGAGGAAGGCAAGATGATCCTTGCTCTCTATGAGAAAATTGAATCCTCTGTTGATGACCTTAGTGAAAAAATCAATTCTGGCAATCTGCCTTATGCTGGGGAGTTGAGAACTGCGTCTTACGAAACTCTTTCAACATATTTATAGCCAGAATTTTTAAAGAAGTTCGAGAAGAGTTACCCCCATCTCAAAATTACTCTGATAACCAGAGATGAAAGAGAACATTGGAACAAGCTTGTTTCAGGCCCAATAGATGTCATTATTGATGCCGAGCCAAGGGTAAGCAATCAATGGGACTCTCATATCCTTTATGCAGATGTGTTTAACTTCTTTGTAGCTAAGAATTATACGGCTGAAGAAGAAGCGATGGATCTGATCTATGTCGATAAAGCTTACGACGAAGAAGGCTTCACAATTCGTGACCATTGTATTCGGCCCAATGAAAAGTTCTGAGTGACACACAAATTAGATACATTCTTATCTGCAAAGGCTTTGAGTACGGTCATTTGAAGCGACTTTCAGTAAGAGGATTTTCTGCAAAGGGCTTCGGTAAGCACCGAATCTGTTTTTCGATTACGCCAATGAATAAAGGAGATACAAGAATTGGGTTGCTCAGGAAAGAAATGCGGTCCTTTCTTTCCTGTGGACAAAAGCGAATCTAACCTACAGAAGTCAGAGAATAATCAAACATCTAGGTCGCCAATTTTTTTTTATCTCGGTCCTTACCTTCAGTGAGATTAACAATAAAGCTGGAAACCACAAAGACCGCATCGGCATCGGAGTCGGCATGATATTCAGATATGACTGAATGAAGTTGCTTTACAGCTTCAAGAAGTTTTTCGCGACCTTCTTCTTTGATAGATATTAAGCTCGTGTAAATATCCACATCTGTCTTGGCAAAATTCTCCATCGCCTTTAGTCCCACCCGGAGCGCATCGGAATGAAAGCGAACTCCTACTTCACGCGGTAACTGGTCGGTACGAAGAAAGATCTTACTCAGAAGCTCTTGGCGACGCTTTTTATCGGACTCATTAATAAAGCCTACCTGAATGAGCTTATGTAATAGTTCATTCACCTGCTTCTCGTCGGTATCAAAAAAACGACCTAAGATCTGAGCGATGTCACCGATCTCTAAATTTTTGGCCATGTTTTGCAGCTCGAAAATTATGTGCGCCTTAAAGTTCATGGTCATATCAATATTCGATAAAAATGCGGATCCCCCCGGCTCATCGAGACGCTCACTTTGCTCTTCAAACAAAAATCCAGCGCGAAGTTTCGTTAGAATTTCAAATTCTCCTTTGTCGCCAAAGATAGTTAAGAGCTTAAAGTAATGAGTTTCGACTTCATTTAGCTTAAGCTTTTCAGCAATAGTTTGTGTTTTTTCAGAGGACAGAAGTCGCACTTTTCTCAAATAACGAACCAGAGACGACTGATCGATATCTATTTTCTGTGCGAAAGAGCGAAGACTAAAACGTGGGTTCCCATCCGTAATTGATTTGTGTACCGCAGATAAAAAATCTACACCCGTTTTATAGTCAAAAACACTGACAGTTTTTTTCATACAATCGCGCTCCCAAGAAATTTCTAACCTTAACTCATGATTAAAGTCGAGAACAAAAATGGGAGGCGAATTGATGACAGTTTCGCATCAAGGAGCGAGTGGCCCCACGTCTCCCTCACTCAGCGGTTTGCTATTATCATACAGAGTGCCAGACTTAATTTTTAGAAACTGCATAAGCCTTTTCATCCGCGTTACAGCGGGAGCAGGAGCTACTTCAGACAACTTAGAAAGAATTTCGTTGTGCCTTGTGTTCGACTGAGACAAAACTCCTGCACTTCCCACATAGGCGCTGTCCGTAGGCGAACTAAATCCTGCTTCCAAATTTTTGAACGCTATTGTTGGAACCTTTAAAACCGCACTTGAAAGTATCCCTGAGAGCTCGGGCCCATCGGAACGATTCTGGACAAAAGAAATTCGACTTAAGTAACTCTCGCTGTCGGCCATATTGACGATAGGATCTAGCTGGCCACTGATAAGGTTGTAGCCAATCAAAAGTCTTTCCGGCAAAATAGTTTTCTCGCGTCCACCATAGTCAGATGCCAATAAAACGACTTTATCACTTACATTTTTTAGATAGTTCATGGCGATAACACTATCATACACAGGCCAGTAACCATTGAGCGCAGTGCCTGGCTGGCCCGGCAAGATCGATATCCCTGCCTGAAGAGAGGAGGGAGACGAAACATCTTGAATGTGGTTATTTACAATCAGATGGCTATCACCCATGACACGGATCCCATAGGAGTTGGCTGCAATTTCGGAAACACCTTGCCTTTGATTTCTCCCTGAAATGAAATTCCCCTCTATTATAGCCTGAAAGCCATGCCTCAAGGTTACTCCGCCATTGATATTGAGAAAGGTGTTAAAGCGTAAAATAGTTTGAGGTGCTTTAACTGAAATGACTTCCGGTTCACCTTTGCACTGAGTGGTGTTATAGGAATTGGTCTGCTTACACGTCGCCGCTAAATTAGGCTCCAGTCCCACATTCTGAAACAGATTAAACTCCACTATATTATAAACCATGCTCCCTTGGCTGAGCAGGCTATCCGCCTCACTCGGCGACGGTGACTGTGAAGTGTAGCTATCTCCAATACGAATCACGTCAAAGTCATTTGCATTATTTCCAACAATCTGACGATCTGAGAAAAGGTTTCTAAATATCCGATGCCCCTCAACAAGATTCGGTCTCGAGTTTAAGCGATTTACAAGAACAACAGAGCCTGCATTTCTCTTTCCTCTGAAAGCATTGAAAGCTACTTCTACACTGTGGGCCGCTGATGAAATCATCACCGTTTTAAAGTGCTTCGTATCTGCGGTCCCACTCATAACAGCAGCTGGACCTCCGTTAAACTGGGATCGATGCAATCCACAATAAGAACAGGCATCGAACTTCACAAGTGAACTCCCGCCACCGTAGTCCTGAGAATCGACATCGCGAAATGTCAGTTGTCGCAAAAGAACATAAGACCCTTTAACGACAATTTTTACTTTTCCAGCTAAGATCGTAGATCCGTTTGCCTGTCCTTCAAGGATCACAGGTTTCAAAGGAGACCCTTGTCCAACCAGATTTACCGTAAAGTTTGAGAAGGTACCTGCGGGCAACTGAATTCTTGTTCCCGGA
>JBBKWD010000259.1:0-5555 GCA_037968775.1 Bdellovibrio sp. | reverse complement strand
CCTTTTGATAAGGTATTCAAAGCTCTCTCGTAACAACTTTGCAATTCGTGCTTCTTAGCGCGAATCACCCGGCGAATAGCTTCTTTATCGATAGTCCCGTCAAAGGACTCTTCAAATCCGCCCCCTTCAATTGCTACTGAATTTTTCGATCCATATCCATCAGCGGCTCCGTATGCCGACTGGCCCGATCCACGTCCCTTTGTGCCGACCCCCGCAATTCCTTGCGTTGCCGTACCTTTTCCACCTGCGCCAGAATCCTTAAATTTTGAACCTAAGTCATCACCAGCACGGTCTTCATTGAAACCAGAAGTCCCTGTAGCTTTATCAGCCATTCCTAAGACTTCTCCAGAACCGCTGTAAGCTTTATCAATGTTGGCTCTATTGCCGCCACCACCGAAGGCGCTAAAGAGTCCCACCTTGGACATATCTTTATTGGCGGACTGCGCATTGGCGCCAGCCGTTTTTCCCATCTTAACAGCGCCACCTTGTTTGGTTGACGTGAAAGTTTTCGGGCGATTTTTTGAATTTGGTTTCGGCGCGACTTCTGCTGCCTGGCCAGCTTTTTCGGCTCTCGCGCTCTTTTCAGGTTTTACACCTTTTGTTTGCGCATCCTTGGCGCGGTCCGCGACGATCACTTTTTTAGGAGGCTCTGGCGGTTTCGTCACCGTTGGTGGTGGGGTCTCCACAACTTGCGGCGGAGGAGGTGGTGGTGGTTTTGGAGGATTATTGAAAATCACCTGTGCCACACGCTGCACTTCCTCTTGCTTATTCTCTTCCCAATCTTTTGGAGTCGTCGCTGAAATATAAAGAGCTAACAAGGCCACCAATACTAGTGACATCACCAAACCAGTCATTTCGGAACCAGAAAGCATCATCGGGATCATTGGTACAATTGGTGATGGCGGACCAAAACGAATATAAAGTGTGATATTTCCTTGAGGAAGTGTCACACATACCATTTCACTTTGCTCAACCTTAACGGAATAACCTGTGCCCGATTTCACAGCTTTGCCGCTGCTGACTAACTCTTCTGCACTTTGATTTCCTAAGGCAGAGATCATTTCTATTTTCATATCACCAGTGGTGTTCACACGCATTCCACCAGCAAGGTCAATCATCGCAAAACCTTTAGGTGCTAAACCATCCGGTAGAGCCAATTGCCTGGCCGCGCCCGTGTTGACCCGTACGCTTTGGGAACCTTTGAATGTAGAAGTCGTGATGACCCGCTCTTTCCAAGCCATGATCACTTCTACAATCGGCCCTTTACCAGGCTTCAGATGTCGGCGCAGATCCTGAATATCACTCGGTGGCGCAAAAGATTTATTCTTCTTATCTTTTTTAAATGGACTCTTTGTGGACTTAATTTGTGGGCGAGGCTTTTCCGGTAAAGTTGGTTTTTCTTCCACCTTTGGAGCTTGCACAGGAATCACTGCCGCAACCACTTCTTCTTGTGATTTAGTTTCGATCGGCGCCTGTACCTTCGTAGACTCAGCGACAACCGCGACGGCCGTGTCAGAGGTCATTTGTTCTGGTGCAGCGGCTGGAATCGTCGGAGGCACATGAGCAACCATATTCGGCACACTCACTGGAATTGACGGAGGTGGCGGCGGCGTTACGACTGATGCAGCTGCGGCCACAGTGTCGGTTGGTACAGTTTTAGGTTTTGGAACTCCGACAAAAAAGGAAATTTTGAATGGGCCCACAAAAATTTCGTCACCTGAAGCAATCGCCTCGTCCAAAACGGCTTGTCCGTTTTTGAAAGTGCCTGCTTGGGACCCAAGATCTGCCACATAGTGAACTCCGTCGCGGAATTCCACCATACAGTGAATGGGCGATACGCCATCCCCTTGGAGGTCCAAATGCACGTCGGCACCCTGACCAATCACGATCTGATCTTGATCGAATTGTTTAACTCCTACGAGCTGACTGTCTTTGAATACTCTGAATATGATCGGCGATCTCAATTAGCACCCCGAACCCGCTGAATATCTTCTGTTGATCTTCTCATCTCGGGCAAAAAGTTTTCTCGTAACTTAATCAATCTTTTGTAATTGAAATTCTTCTTTTGAAAGAGATAGAACAGCTCAGGTTTTTGCGTCCCACCTTCAACCAATTCATCTTCAAAATTTAGTTTGGCTTTTCTTTCCTTAACGGGTGCCGCTGATTCAGATTGCGCAAATGCAGTACCGCAAAACGCCATCAACATCACTAGTGCTACAAGACTTCGAATCATATTTATCATAGACCTCACCCGATCCTTCTCTATTTTAAACCAGCTTTTGCCTTGTTTTCCAAAGCAATTATTCTATTCCGAGTATCTGCAGGCCCACCTACAAACTTTAGTCTGTTCAAAACATCCAATGCTTGTTGATATTTCTTCGTATGATCTACCAATAACGTAGCATAATTAAATAATGCCTCTTTATTTCCACTCGCCACCTTCAAAGACTCTTTGTACATATCTTCGGCTTTTCCAAAATTTCCATTTGCTGCCAAGGCTATGCCGTAGTTATTGAGCACCCGTGAGTCGCGGACCCCTCGGCGATACGCTGTTTCCAGAACAACCAATGCCTTTGCATAGTCTCTTTCTGCTACATAGATCGCTCCTAGGTTCGAGGCTGCCACCGGATCGTTTTGATTGATACTCAGCGCTTTCCGGAAGGACATAATAGCTTCACGACGCTCGTCTTGAGCCAACTGAACAATTCCCAAATTTGAATAAAGCTCTGACGATTGCGTTTGTCCACCTAGACCTTTTGCCAGTAGATAGCGTGCAAGATCAAAACGTCCTTTTTTATAGTGATACATCGCCAGTGCGTTTAGAGCTCTCACATCGTTCGGAGACTGCACCAGAATCTGTGTCGATGCCTGATAGATCTTTTCATCACTATCGCTTTTCACGGCGTCGTTAAGCGCCGAATAATGAGAGGCGGAGGGCGGAACTTTTGCCACTGGCGGCTCATCGTCTAGGGGCGCCTCATAAGAGGCTTTTTCTTGCCCGTGATAAGCAGGCGCATCTTTATAAGATGAATCGCTGCCAACGGCGCCTCCGCCTGACTGCCGTTTCTCCATGAGGGAACAGGCACTCAGAGCTAGAACCAAAAATGGAAGAATTAATTTGTTTATCATTGTCCAATCCAATTCACGAGGCGAATATCAGAGCCCACTTCGCCACCGTCATAAAAGTTTTTGGGATCTACCCGATTCATATACTCGTAGGCAATTCTGTATCCCGAATTATAAACCTCAAGCTCCCATCCACGCTCCACGGTCACCTTATAAGATTCCTTGGCTTTTCCATTGAAAGGCTCTGCGAATTTAGCAACGCCCTCTTTATATTGTTTTGTTTCATCGGCATTCAAACCAGAAGGAAAAGGCGCATTGAGAATCGCATTTGCCATATTCTCATTCGCCTGACCGAGAATACTCAAAGCACTGACGATTTCTTCCGCACTATCAAATTTGATCACGTCTGTCAGCTCACCCGCCAACTTAGATAACAAAGCTAGCTTCTTATCTGCAGCTGCCTTTTGTCGCGCCGGATTTTGCGGAAAGTTAATGACCTTCATTTCCTTATAGGTGGCCTGCGCCTCTTCTAACTTGATTTTGGCTGCGTAGGTTGCTCCGGGCCCTTTTTTGTTCGGAGCCAAGCGACGCTGAATCGCAATTGTTTTTTGCTTCCATTCCTTAGATCGAGTGATCGCTCTTTGTTTTTCCGAAAGTTCACTTACCCAGTAGGCGCTCTCGACAACTTTCTCAGGATTTGCTCCACCCTTTTCCACGTACTCAATATATCGAGCCACGGCCGAGCCCGTCTGTCCGGCCTTCCTGTGAATCGTCGCCATGCTATAAACAGCTTCAATATTGTCCCTTGTTTTTCGATTCATCTTTATAAATTCGTTATAAGATCGAATCGCCTCGTCACTTTTGCCTAAAGCTTCGTACAAGATCGCTGCGTTATACATTAGGTTTGGCGACAGAGCATCCTTGGGATTCTCTTGGGCCGTCTGTTTATAGAGATGCGCAGCTTCTTCAAATTGAGCAGAATCCTGGTACAGTCTCGCCAACAAACGTTTAGTTTTTGGCTTCATCGCTTCGGCCTTGGAATCTTTAGAACCCAATATTGCTTGGTAGTTCACGATCGCCGGGCCATTCATGCCTGCGCGTTCGAAATTCACTGCGGCATTGAAAATCGCCGTCATTGCTAACTCAGATTTTGGATTCGCCTTAGCAAAACCCTCGAAGGCTTGCGCACTTTCGCCGTACTTCTTTTCGCCCTCTAAATCCTGGCCTCGTTTAAAGGAAGCTTTTTCCATCACACCGCGAATGTCGGCTCCAGCCTTTGAATTCGAAATCGACTGAACTGCTAAAAGCTCGGCACCAACTTTTTCAAGACCTGCATAGTCCTTTTTTAAATTATAGATGTCCAAAAGCAAATTGGCTGAATACTCCGCTTGTTTGGTTCGAGGACTCTTTTGTACAATGTCTCTGAAGATCTGTGCTGCGGCATCAAAGTGATTACTCTGGTAAAGCAAACGCCCCATACGGAATTTAATTTCCACGGCACGTTCGGTGTTCGGGAATTTAGCAACATACCACTGCCCGGCCTTAAGAAAGCGGTCCACCTTGGGATCCAATTCCACAGGATCCAGAGACTCGCCGATTCGCGCTTGCATCTCTTTGTCTGTCGGAACACTGCGCTCAACAGCTAGAATTAAATTTTGAGCTGCTTTGTCGTAAAATTTGCTTTGCTGACCATTGTCGACGACCCATTTGTACTCAGCAGACGCCTCGTCGTACTTCTTCAAGTCAAACAAGAGCTCGCCGTAATAAAAATGCATATCGGCCGCCACCGGTGAGTTTCCAAACTCTTGCAAATAAAGGATGTAACCTTCATTGGCCTGAGTTTGAGAATACTTAGCACGTGAGTTTTGTGCGGTCTGATGCTGCTGCAAAACGTAGTTTCGCAAAGTTGTCTCGCGGAGTTTATACGAATTGTCAGTCAGCTCTTTATTGGCTTGATTGGCTGTGTACCAAGCCCCTCCGGTTCCATAGTCTTTAACCCACGTGTAAAGCTCTTCTTTAAAACGAGAGGTGTTCTTCGCATAATAGTAGTTTTGAACAATCTGATATTGGTATTCAAAGGCTTTCGGCGCGGTCGGGTTGTTTGCGATCAGAACCTTAAATACTTCTCTGGAAGACTCTTTATTACCACGTCCCGAGTACTGGTAGGCCAAACGCTCTAAATAAGACGAAGTATCTCCCGACACTAGACCACTGAAATAAGAAGAGGCCTTTTCCGGATCACCGCCTTCAGCGTAGAAAACTACGATATCCCGAAGAGCTTCCCCCTCAAGTTTAGTTCTGTTGACAGTACGCCCGCCGCCCACTTCCTCGCCGGTTTCAGCTCGCCCTGAGCGAATGATATATTCGAGGTAAGTCATCGCCTGCTGCATACGCCCTAAACGGAATAAACACCAAGCTCCTTTGTACATTGCAAAGGTGTGAAGACGATGTCTCTTTTGCTTGATAAGAAAAGAATAGTCTTTATAGGC
>JBBKWD010000258.1:0-14073 GCA_037968775.1 Bdellovibrio sp. | reverse complement strand
TAGCTGCACTTTATTTGGTGGCCTTGGCCGTTGGCGCGGTGGCGGCAGCGATTGTAAATAAATTTTTGCCAGAAAAAGATAAGTCTTTTTTCATGATGGAGTTACCCATCTATCGTCGTCCCAAGGTTCGGGTGTTGCTGCGCCAAAGTCTGACGCGCACAATGTCCTATGTGAAGCGTGCGGGACCGCCGATATTCTTTTTTGCAGTAGTTATTTGGTTCGGCACAAATTTTCCGAATTATAGTGTTGAAAATGCTCATGACAAGTTGGAGCAAAGTTATGCGGGGCAATTGGGTCGTGTTATTGAGCCAGTTGTGCAGCCCATGGGCGTTGATTGGCGCGTGGGTGTCGGGTTGATCTCGGCCTTTGCCGCGCGCGAAGTTTTTGTCTCTTCTTTGGCAGTGACTTTTAATATCACCGATACGGATGAAGAGTCACAGCAGCAGTCTTTGTTGGTGCAAATGGGGACTGCGGTAAATTCGATGGGTGAAAAGGTCTTCACAACCAGCAGCGTGATCGGCCTCTTAGTCTTTTTTATGATCGCCTTGCAGTGCATGTCGACGGTGGCCGTACAGATACGCGAAAGTGGCTCTTGGACATTTGCGATGGGACAGCTCATAGCCTTTAATCTTGCGGCCTATGTGGTCGTGGTCGCTCTGGTTCAAGGACTCAGAGCACTGGGTGTGTCATAGGGAGAGTGACTGTCGCAGCGCGATAAGTCATCAAGTCAAACTTCTCCTATACCCCCATATCGCGGTACTTTCCTAGGGTCTAAGATCTTGCTGGGGGGATTTTGAAAATATCAGTTTTTGGTACTGGATATGTGGGGTTGGCAACGGGAGTTGCTTTTGCTGAAATGGGCAACGACGTTTGCTGTGTGGATGTGGATGCCAGTAAAATCGCCCAACTCCAGGACGGTCGTTCGACGATCTACGAGCCGGGGCTTGACGCCTTGTTGGCAAAAAATATTCAAGCGGGGCGATTGATGTTTACTACGAAGGCAGCAGAAGCGGTCACTAGATCGCAGCTGCTTTTTATTGCTGTCGGAACACCCCCTAACGCGGACGGCTCTGCGGACTTGACGTCAGTGCTTACAGTGGCAGAGACGATTGCCGAATATATGGATGACTATAAGGTCGTTATCAATAAGTCGACCGTTCCCGTTGGAACCTTTTTGAAAGTTAAAAGTAGAATCACTGAAATTTTACTACAGCACAAAAAGAAAATAGATTTTGATGTGTGTTCGAATCCAGAGTTTCTGCGCGAAGGAATGGCGATAGAGGACTGCTTGAAGCCCAGTCGCGTGATTGTAGGTGTGGATTCTGAAAAAGTCGCACAGCTCATGAGAGACCTTTACGGCCCCTTTTTGAAGAGTGGAAATCCTTTTATCGTGATGGATCCATCCTCTAGTGAAATGACAAAGTATGCAGCCAACGCTATGCTGGCTGCAAAAATCAGCCTTATGAATGAATTCTCAAGAGTTTGTGAAAAAATTGGCGCCGATATCGAGTCCGTTCGTGAAGGTTTAGGCGCGGATCCACGTATTGGTCCTGAGTATCTTTTTGCAGGAATCGGTTACGGTGGAAGTTGTTTTCCTAAAGACGTTCGCGGGTTGGTGCACGTGGGGGAAACTCACGGGGAAAAAATGGAAATTCTCTGTGCTGTTGAAAGAGTGAACGCGAGCCAAGGAGAGCGTTTCTTTAGGACAGTTGAAACGCTTTTCTCAAAAAACCTTCAGGCAAAAAAAATTGCCGTGTGGGGGGCTTCCTTTAAGCCTGGGACCGACGACCTGCGCGAGGCGCCTGCGATGTCCTTTCTTGAAAAACTATTGAGTGCGGGGGCTGATGTAAAAGTTTTTGATCCCGCTGCTGCCGAGGGCGCAAAGAAGGCTCTCGCTGGTAAAGGACATGTTGAGTTCTCGAAAGATCAATACTCATGCCTTGAGATGGCAGAGGCTTTGGTTATCTTGACGGAGTGGGAATCCTTTCGTGCCCCTGACTTTCAGCGAATGAAATCTTCTATGCAGGCGCCCTTGATCATTGATGGTCGGAATATTTATATACCGGCAAAAGTGAAAGCCGAAGGCTTCGAATATATTTCTGTCGGACGTCCAACATGAAGGTCGCCCTCGTCACAGGTGGAGGCGGTTTTTTAGGAACTCACCTCGTTGGAAAGCTAGTTGCAGAAGGATTCAAAGTTGTTGTCGTCGATAACTTCTGTACGAGTGATTTAAAAAACAAAGAATTTCTGAATTCGTTCGGATCGGAGGTTTTTGTTGTTGAGGCCGATGTTATACAAGAGTGGTCGTGGACCCAAGGACTTCCGGTGGGATGGTTAGAAGCCCTTGAATATGTATATCACTTCGCATCTCCAGCTTCCCCAGTTCTTTATCAAAAACTCAATATAGAGACAATGTGGGTGAACACACTAGGTCTCGAGCGTGCTCTTCAATGCGCAAATCGTTATAAGGCCAAGGTGATCTTTGCGTCGACCAGTGAAATTTATGGTGATTCCAAGACATCGCCTCAGACAGAAAATGATTGGGGAAATGTAAATTCGTTTGGTGCTCGGAGTTGTTACAACGAGGCGAAACGTTTTGGAGAAGCTTTGATTTATAGCTATAATCAACGATTTAATACGCGCCATGGATTTGTCCGAATTTTTAACACCTATGGACCGAGAATGAGCCCAGAAGATGGACGAGTGATTATAAACTTTCTCCATCAAGCGCTTCAGGGGAAATCGCTATCTGTGTTTGGAAAAGGTCATCAGTCCCGTAGCTTTTGCTATGTCGATGATCTGATTGAGGGCATTTATCAGTACTCCTGTGCTGACTTGGCTGAGCCAGTGAATTTAGGAAACCCAGAAGAGTATACGATCCTGCAGCTTGCGGAAAAAATCCAGAAGCTTTATTTCGACAAAAAATTGAAAATTGAATTTCATGAATTGCCAGCTGATGATCCCCATCAGCGAAAACCAGATATTCAAAAGGCATTAGCGATGTTGCCAAATTGGAAGCCGCGAGTTCACTTGGCAGAGGGCTTGCAAAAAATGTCGCTCTGGCTTGAGGAGCGTACAAAGAGTTAGTTCGTAGAAATACGCTCTAAATAGAGTGCCGTCGTTTTTGCCAAAGTCGTTTCCCAACAGTGATTTTCAAGCACCCAAAGGCGGGCCGTGGAGCCCTGTTCTTGGATCTTTGAGTGCTTCCCAAGATAAGCTCGAATTCCCTGGGTTATGCTTTTCGCATCTTTTGGTTCGACCAAAGTGCCACGTTCATCATTTCCGATTTGTTCCGGCGTCCCGCCTGCGCGAGTTCCAATAACTGGTTTTTCCATAAGCATCGCATCCAGAACACTTAAAGAATAAGTTTCATTGTAAGAAGCCAAAGCGAAGAAATCCAGGGCATCCAAATAGGGAATATAGTCCTTTTGAAAAGGGATTCTAACCAGATGACCTTTGTATCGAGGCTCATTGGACTTTTTATCAATCCATTGAGCCAGTTCCAAAGAGGGGGCTTCGTACTGTATAGTTCCATCTTCATGGCGTTGAATGATCGTTGGCTCACCGATGATCCAAAGTTGTAAACCCTGAAGCTCTGCATCGCTTAAAAATTCTAAGGCCGACACTAACTCTTTTACACCTTTACCTGGATCAATTCGGCAGAGTGTTCCCAGGACCAGTTGTTCTGGTGTGACATGATATTGCTGACGAATGGCCAAGGCTTTTTCGGCATTATGTTGATATTGAGCTGTATTGCGCCCGTATCGAACAAGGTGAAGTTTTTCCGGGGCAATCGGGAAATTTCTTTTAGCATCGTTTAAAATATTTTGGGAAGAGGTGCAAAGGGCATCGACTTTCGAAAATAGCCATTTATGCACGAGATCCTGCTTTGGCAAGGCGTTCATATACAGATTATAAATTAACCGAATATGTGACCAGTTCCACTTTGCTAAAGCCCCGGCCCACATGTCTAGGCGAGTGTGGGCGTGCAAATGAGTGAAGTCTTTTTCTTGAATCAAGGCGCGAATGATTCCCGCCTGAGTCCATTTTGAAGTTTTGGAAGTGGGCAAAAGAATCACTTCCACGCCCATTTTAGGAAGTTCCTCCGCAGCGCGACTGTCCGGAGAACAAAGTGCAGCCTGTTGAATCCCCGTCTTTTGCAGCTGTCCAATGAGTTCGCTGGCATAGATTTCCAAGCCTCCCCATGCCGGTGCATTGAGGCAGTGGAGAACCTTTATTTCGCCCATAACTTTTTATAGAATTCAATTGTACGCATCAAACCATCTTGTTCAAAGCGAACCGCTGGTGTCCAGCCGAGATCTTTCGTAGCTTTTGTAAAGTCGATGGCATAGCGGAAGTCATGGCCTTTGCGATCAGTTACAAAGCGAATCAAGCTTTCGTCTTTTCCGAGGTGTTTCAGTAAAAGTTTAGCGACATCAAGGTTTTGTCGTTCGGAGTCGCCACCAAAATTATAGACTTCTCCAGCCGATCCCTTTGTAAAAGCGGCCCAAACGCCTTCATTGTGATCGTCGACATAGATCCAATCACGAATATTTAATCCGGTTCCGTAAACTGGTAAGAACTCATTGCTCAGAGCCTTTTTTATCATCAAGGGAATGAATTTTTCTTCAACCTGCAATGGGCCATAGTTATTCGAGCAGCGTGTAATAGTGACGGGTAGCTTGAAGGTTTCAAAGTAGGAACGGCACAGCAAGTCCGCACTGGCTTTCGAAGCGCTGTAAGGACTGTTGGGAGCAATGGGTGTCGCTTCCGTGAAAGCGGGATCAGTCATTTGCAAAGTTCCATAGACCTCATCGGTGCTGACTTGCAGGTAATTAAAGCTTCCTTTCTTTTGAAAGAGCCCAAGACTTTCTTTCAAAAGATTTAAAGTTCCCAAAACATTTGTTTCCACAAAAATATTAGGACTTTCAATCGAGCGATCGACATGGCTTTCTGCTGCAAAATTCAAAACTCCATCGAACTGGTGTTTTTCAAAAAGATCATGCATTTTTTGCGCATCGCGGATGTCGGCGTGAACAAATTCAAGATGCTCATGCGTATCCAACTCCGCTTGGATATTTTCCCTGCGGCCGGCATAGGTGAGGGCGTCGACTAAAATGAAATTATAGGCTGCTTTAACGTCATCACGGCACGCAATTGTTTTAACAAAATTAGAACCAATAAAACCAGCGCTGCCAGTCATCATGATGGTTTTTTTCATATTTCCTCTGAAATAATTTTTTCCAAATAGCTGCGGTAAGAGCATTTAGGTAAAGAGCTTGTGATACTTTTAAGTTGATCCAAATTAATAAACTTCATCCGGTAAGCGATTTCTTCAAGGCAGGCCACCTTCATTCCTTGGCGCTCTTCGATAGCGCCAATGAAGGCAGCCGCGTCCAAAAGTGATCTTGGCGTACCCGTGTCCAGCCAAGCAACGCCACGATACATCGTTTGGAATCCCAACTGACCATCTTTGTGGTAAGAAAGAATCAGGTCCACGATTTCAGTTTCGCCACGGAGTGAGGGCTTTAAGCTTTTTGCGCGCGCTGAAACTGTTTTATCAAAAAGATAAAGTCCCGGAATAGCATAGTTTGATTTAGGTTGCTGGGGTTTTTCTTCGATCGATTTTACTTTGCCAGTGGCTTTGTCGAACTCAACAACGCCGTAAGCAGAGGGGTCAGCTACATAGTAAGCAAAGACTCGGCCGTTGCAGCCATTGGCGTGTTTTGCCTGGTCTTGGATTGCTTTTCTAAAAAAGTCCAAGTCACCATAGAAAAGATTGTCTCCCAAAATTAAACAAACGTCGTCGCCATCGATAAAGTCTTCACCTAAAATGAAAGCTTCGGGCAAGCCGTTTGGGTTCTCCTGAACCACATAGGTTAGAGAAATTCCAAATTGAGAGCCATCACCCAATAGTTTTTTGAACAACGGTTGGTCTTCGACAGTTGTAATAAGCAAGATGTCTTCGATACCTCCGAGCATTAAAATACTCAGGGGATAATAGATCATCGGCTTGTCATAGACAGACTGCAGTTGTTTGGTCATGACCCGAGTCATGGGGTAAAGACGAGAACCGGCTCCGCCAGCTAGAATAATACCTTTCATTGAGCACCTCGATAAAATTCATGTACGGCCTCGATCACAGACTGAGCTTCGTTTTTAGATAGGGAATAATACAAGGGCATTCGCAAGAGGCGTGCAGCTTGATCATCTGTCACGCTGAGGCTGTCTGCAATACGTCCATACTTGATTCCAGCGGGGGCTGAGTGCAAGGGGACATAGTGAAATGTAGCTTGAATGCCTTTTTCTTTGAGGTGAGTCCAAAGCATTTGGCGTTCTTCGGCAGTCTTTGTCAGGAAATAATAAATATGAGCATTGGCCTGACAGTCTGCTGGTACAGTCATGCGAGTGAGTTTCTCCGATTTCTCGAGGTCCGAAAAACCAGCGTGATATTGCTGCCAACGCATCATGCGGGCTGCGGTGATTTTTTCACCGGCTTCGAGTTGTGCAAAAAGAAAGGCCGCAGCTAGTTCTGATTGCAAATAAGAAGAGCCTTTGTCTTGCCAGGTATACTTGTCCACTTGGCCATTTAAGAAAGCCTGACGATTGGTGCCTTTGTCGCGCACAATCTCCGCGCGTGCCACAAGGCGTTCGTCATTGATGATCAAAGCTCCACCTTCACCGCAAACAATATTTTTTGTTTCGTGAAAGCTGTAGGCCGCCATATGTCCCCAAGAGCCAATAGGCTTACCCTGATAGGAAGCAAATATTCCCTGAGCGGCATCGGCAACAACCCAAATGTTTCTTGGATTGGCAAGATTCATGATCTTGTCCATCTCGCAAGAAACACCTGCGTAGTGGACTGGCATGATCGCTTTTGTTTTAGATGTGAGAGCGTTTTCGATGGCTGCAACGGAAATATTCATGGTTTCTGGATTCACATCGACAAAAACCGGTGTGGCACCATAAAGAGCGACAACGTTGGCCGTGGACGTGAAAGTATAAGAGGGCATGATAACTTCATCGCCAGGTCCGACATTCGCAAGGACCATGGCCATCTCTAGAGCGGAAGTGCAAGAGGGTGTGATGACAGAAAAGGCGCAGCCTAAGTGTTCTTGAAGCCAGGCCGTGCATTTTTTATTAAAGACGCCATCGCCGCTGAGTTTTTTATTAGCAATCGCCTCGGTGACATAAGCGACCTCATTGTCTGTATGGGGCGGAATATTAAATGGAATTTTCATCGCCCCTAGACTAGCAGAGTGGCCCCCTTGGGGGCAACGGCTTTAAAAGCCGTCGGTTGTTCCTACCTTGCCATATTCAATATCGTCGTCAAAGGGGATAGATTGAGAACTGGCATTCGTTGAGGGTTTGTGAGGCATTTTTTTAGGCGGGATAACGCGAAGAGAGGCTGACTTTTTTTGAGTAGGCTTTTGCGAGAGAGGAGTGGGGCTTTTGTTAGCCAGTTGTTCTGGCGCGGAGGCCCCTTGTACAAGTGCATTGAGCCCTGCCGCGCGTCCTCATTTAGTTTGCCTGAGGGGATCTCTTCAGCTTACGCCGCATGAGCTTTTGCGCCCTGGTCGAGTTGTACGTGGCCTT
This sequence comes from Bdellovibrio sp., assembly GCA_037968775.1. Taxonomy (GTDB): domain Bacteria; phylum Bdellovibrionota; class Bdellovibrionia; order Bdellovibrionales; family Bdellovibrionaceae; genus Bdellovibrio. The sequence continues at coordinate 6,477 of JBBKWD010000258.1, read as the reverse complement.
GCTGGTTTTGCTGGATACCAGCGGTGTGTTTAGAGTATCTCGCCGGAGCGCTCTGAAGGCTTTTAAGTCTGGTTCTTAATGAAAAGTTCTAAAAAGGCCCAGGTTGATTTTAAGCTGCGGCGTGCCAGTGATTAAGAGTTTTGTTTGTATATGACTACATCATATTGATACGATTTTCTGGCATGCGTCTAGACTCAAGGAGGGGTAGTGATGATTAATACGACATTAAGTCGTGTAGTTGCTGGAGTTGCATTGGTTGCGACTTTGGGATTTGCACACAAGACAGCGGTAGAAGCCACACTTTGTGAAGGTTTCTTGCCACCGAATGACATGAAGGTTCCAGTGGGATTGTTTACAGTGGGGGGGATCACTGAAGAGCAATTTAACGGTGTTATTGATAGGATGGAGAGACTTTTCAGAGCTGATGTAGAAGCAAAAGGCGATACATTAAAAGTAAATCGTCTTTGGAGTGATGCGACTGTGAATGCGTCTGCTCAACGAATGGGTAACACTCAGGTCGTAAATATGTATGGCGGATTGGCTCGTCATGCGGCGACTAATGTTGAGGGTTTTGCACTTGTGATTTGTCATGAGTATGGTCACCACAATGGCGGCGCTCCTAAAACTGCTGGCTGGTTTGGTGGCGGTTGGGCAACGAATGAAGGCGGCTCCGACTATTATGCTTCACTTAAATGTCTTCGTCGTTTCTTTGCTGAAGATGACAACGAAGCGATCCTTGCTGGTTTGGATTTAGACCCTGTTGCGGTTGCGGGTTGTGAGGCTCAGTTTCCAAACAGACGAGATCAATTGATTTGTTTGCGCACCTCTTTAGGTGGTCAATCAGTTGCAAACTTGTTCCAAGCATTGAAGAAGGAGTCGACTCCTCCGACCTTTGGAACTCCTGACAGATCTGAAGTCAGAAAAACAAATGACAGTCACCCAGCAACTCAATGCCGTCTTGATACTTATCTTGCGGGAATGTTCTGTGTGGCTAAAGAAAATGAAACAGTTAGCAATACTGACTATAAGCAAGGTTCATGCTATGCGCCTCGTGATGTAGCAGGCGTTCGCCCACGCTGCTGGTTTGCACCGTAATTCGATGTCCCAAAAAGGCCGCTCCAAAAAAGGAGCGGCCTTTTTTTTTGGGTTTGGGGTACGGCCTTCCTTTTGGTAGCAAGACTGTGTCAATTCTCTGGGTCTATCCCGTTGCGCCCACGATCCAGGGCTAATAGCCTAATGACATAATGTCGAAACAAAAGATCATTCCGGCCATTGCGATAGTTGTCATCTTAGTGCTCGCCTTTCTGGTGAAGCGTTTTTATTTTCCCAGCACTTTTTATTATGCTGGAACTATCGAAGTTACGAAGGTGGACATTCCTGCGCGCGTCTCCTCGGTGATTCAAGAGCTGGCCGTTAAAGAAGGCGAGAAAGTCTTAAAAAATCAAAGGCTGATCAAACTTTCTTGCGAAGATATTCAAGTGGCCTATGAACTAGCAAATATCACTTACCAGCGCATGTCCAAGTTGGTTAGAGCCGACGGTATTCCTCGAGACGTCTATGATCAGTCGAAGGCAAAAAAAGACGATCTCCAAATTCGCTATCAATGGTGTGACATCGCTTCGCCACTAAATGGAACGGTTTTGACCAAATACCATGAAGTCGGCGAGATGGTGGGGCCAGGTACGAAGTTGCTGACAATTGGGGATCTGGATGAAGTCTATGCTTATTTCTATTTACCGCATGATAAAATTGCGGGGCTGAAGCTGAATCAGAAAGTACAGGCGCGCTTGCCAGAGATGGAGAGTAAATCTTTTGCAGGAGTTATTGAGTTCATCGATCCCGAAGCCGAATTTACCCCAAAGAATGTCCAAACGCGCAGCGAACGCACACGTTTGGTTTTTGGTGTGAAGATTCGTTTTAAAAATAGAGAAGATATTTTAAAGCCTGGAATGACCCTTGAGTGGTCTGACGGGGATTGATTCATGAAAAATTTGTCTCTTCAGGTTCAAGGTCTCAAAAAAAATATGAAGAGAACCGAAGCCCTGAAAGATCTTTCGATGAGCTTTCATGCGCGCACCTTGCATGGAATCATTGGTCCTGAAGGCGCAGGGAAAACTACTCTTTTGCGCCATCTTATAGGACTTTTAAAACCGAATTACGGCGAAATTACTTTTAAGAGTGACGGGCATGGCATGTCCTTTCAAGAAATTCGTCCCTTAATGGCCTATATGCCTCAAACCCAAAGCCTGTATGCGGAACTCAGTATTCATGAGCATTTAGAGTTCTTTCGCATCCTTTATTCATTGCCTGATAGTGAGTACCAGCAGCGTCGAGAGGAACTTCTGAAAATGGCAAGGCTGGAAGACTTCACGGATCGTTTGGCAGGTCAGCTTTCGGGGGGCATGTACAAAAAATTGGGCCTAATCTGTTCGTTGTTGTCATCACCCAAGATCCTGCTTTTGGATGAGCCCACAAACGGAGTGGATCCCCTAAGTCGCAGAGACTTTTGGACGCTTTTATATGATCTTCAAAAGAACGAGGATATTTTAATTTTAATAACAACCTCCTATATGGACGAAGCTTTGAAATGCCAGGAAGTTCATCTTTTATTTGATGGGAAAGGTTTAGCTGAAGGAAAACCAAAAGATATTTTGAAGGACTATGATGCCAAAAGTTTCGAAGAGGTTTTTTTACGTTTTGATCAGACCGGGGTTTTGACATGATTTCAGTGATTGTTGAGAACCTTTCAGTGAAATTCGGTGATTTTATGGCGGTAAAAGACATTAGTTTTTCAGTTAACCAAGGAGAAATTTTTGGGTTTCTGGGGGCGAATGGCGCAGGTAAAACGACGACCATTCGAGTGCTCTGCGGCTTGTTGTTGCCCAGCTCTGGAAAAGCGGAAGTCGCGGGATTAGATGTATTAACTAGGGCCTTTGAAGTAAAAAATAAAGTCGGCTATATGTCACAAAAATTCACTCTCTATGAGGACTTGACTGTCGCTGAGAATTTGTCTTTTACAGCGTCATTGCGAAAAATGTCGCGCGAGAGACATCTGCAACGACAAGAAGAACTGTTGCAGTTTATAAAATTTCAGGAAAGTTTAAAAACCATGGTTCGAGATTTGCCAGGGGGAATTCGCCAGCAAGTAAGTCTTGTGGCCTCGATGCTTCACGATCCAGAGGTTGTATTCTTAGACGAACCAACAGCCGGTGTGAGTCCTGCCTATCGTCAGAGATTTTGGAATCTCATCCGAGATTTAGCTAACAAAGGAAAAACGGTTTTTGTAACAACCCACTATATGGATGAGGTCGAACAATGTGGACGAATTGCGTTGATGAGAGATGGTGAATTAATTGCTCTTGATACTCCCATAAATTTAAAAAAACAAAGTCTGCCGGATAAAGACCCCAAAGATGTCAGTCTTGAAGAAGTTTTTATTGCTCAAGTGGAGGGTCGTGTATGAGGCCAAGAGGTTCCATTTGGGCTGTTGCCAAAAAAGAGATTTTCCATATTATTCGTGATCCATTTACGATGACAATGGCCTTGGGCATGCCAGTAATTATGGTTTTAATTTTTGGATATGCGATTGAATTTAATTTGGATCGTATTCCGATGGCCATTTTTGATGGGGATCAGACAGAAAGTTCTCGAGCACTTGCGAAAAGTTTTACAACCTCTAAGTATTTTTTGCCCAAAAATGTTTTGAGTCCTGCTGAAGCTCTTCAAGCCTTGGATGAGGGGAGAGTGCGCGCCGCCTTGCTGATCCCGCCTCGCTTCGAACAGAACTTAGCACCAGGAATGGAAACACCCGTACAGGTATTGGTGGATGGAGCGGACAACTCTTCGGCGGGTTCGATTTTGGGATATTTGGGCGGCGTTCAAAAAAAGTTTTTAGAGAAAAGATGGGGCAAAGAAGCCGTTCAAGAACCTGTGAAGTTGATCACGCGTTTTTTATTTAATTCGGAACTCAGCAGCCAGTGGTTTGTGGTGCCGGGCTTAACGGCGGTGATCATTGCGATACTTTCAATCTTGTTGACGTCCTTAACCATCGCGCGCGAGTGGGAAAATGGTTCAATGGAACTGCTGCTTGCGACCCCGGTGAAGCCTATAGAAATCATCGTGGGTAAATTGTTGCCCTATTGTGTCTTAGGGTTTGTTGCCGTTGGGTTTGTGTTTATTATGTCGGAAGTGGTATTTCAGGTTCCCTTTCGGGGCTCAGTCCTGCTTTATTTTTTTAGTTGTTTGATATTCCTCTTAACTTATTTGGCGCAAGGATTGTTGATATCTGTAGTCACTCGTCAACAACAGATGAGTATGCAGCTTGCGATGTTGACGGGCTTGTTGCCGACCATTCTTCTCTCGGGATTTATTTTTCCGAACGAACATATGCCCGATTTCTTTTACTATTTTACGATGATCTTACCGGCGCGGTGGTTCATTAAAATCAGCCGAGAGCTTTTCTTACAAGGGGCGACCTTCAGTGATATTTTTCCCTCGATGATGATGCTTATGTTTTTGTGTTTCGTGATGCTTTTACTTGCGACAAAAAAATTTAAGCAGGATGTTGAGCCATGAGAGTTTTAGTTGGATTTATCAAAAAAGAATTGCTGCAAACTCTGCGTGATCCGCGCATGCGTGTGTTGTTGTTTTTGGCGCCCTGTGTGCAGTTGACTATTTTCGGGGTCGCTTTGTCGACTGAGGCCAAACGCATTCGCTTAAGTGTGTTTGCGGGACCTCAAGATAGTTTCGTACATGAAGTTTATCGTGAAAGTTTGGCCTCAGGTTGGTTTATACCCGCAAAAGTAACGAGTTCAGACCCTTTTGAACAGGTTCAACGAGACGAAGCTGATGCCGTCCTTGTCGCTCCGCCCGGTGGTCTTGATAAGGCGATGGGCCGGGGGCAAGGGGAACTTCAGTTGCTGGTCAATGCGGTGAACGTCACACGTGCTCAAAGTGTTGAGCGCTATTTGCAAAATATCATTCGAACTAAGTTTGATTTGAAATTCCCGATGCAGCTCGACCTGCGAGTTTTATACAATCCTGCGATGGAGACAGCCTTGTTTTTAATTCCAGGAGTGATGAGTCTGCTCGTATGTCTGATAACTATTCTATTAACGAGTATGTCTATTGCTAAAGAAAAGGAGCAGGGGACATTTGAAACATTGATTTCGGCGCCGATTTCACCTGCGGATGTTATTTTAGGAAAGACCGTGCCTTTTGTATTGTTAGGCGTAAGCAATATACCCTTAATTGTCGGGGTGGCGATGGTATTTTTTGGAATGCCTTTGCGGGGATCTGCCGTCATTCTGTTTATTTCAGCGCTAATTTTTGTTTGTTGTACCGTAGGAATTGGGTTGTTGATTTCAACGTTGGCCAAGAATCAACAGCAGTCAATGATGGGGGGCTTTTTGTATCTGTTTCCTTCAGTCCTGTTGTCAGGCTTGGTCTTCCCGGTTGATAACATGCCCTGGGCTTTACGGGTTTTTGCTTATATCAATCCTCTGACTTACTTCATCGATCTTTTGCGCAACATAATGCTTAAGGGCGGCGATGCGCGTTTGATTCTGACCGATAATCTGATTTTGGCAGCGATGGCTTTGTTGTTTATTACGATAAGTTGGCGACGTTTTCATACGACACTTTAGGTTTGTTGGATGTTGTAGAAAAAAGGCCGTCTTTGCGGACGGCCTTTTGAGGTTAGCTTAATGAGTTCGATTAAAAATTCTGGCGATAAGTCCAAAGAAGCTCATTTACATAATATCGTATAGAGCCCATTTCTTCCTCGACTCTCCAGGCCTGTGAATAGCCATCAAGAGTGTCTTCAGCGAGGTCTAATTGAGACTCAAGATAGAATAAATCATTAACGGAGTCATACCAGTCATAGTTGTCTTGGACGGAGTCACTAAAGTTTTCTGTGGCATCGATAAGTCCGATCAGAACGCGGCGTAAACGCAGGCCGTATTCATTCTGCAGAGCTACGCGATCCATCGTATCGTAGACGTCACGGCTTAGGTATTCTAAGTTATTCGCGATTTGTTCAATTTGAACATATCTCCAAGGCCCAGGATCTGGCATTGGATTGTGCCAGCGAACTCTACGCGCGGGTGCATAGTAAATCGGACGACGTACATCGATCCACCAACGGTCATAACGAATTCTCCAAGTAGAGTGGTCGCGAATATGGGAGGTATTGCGGCGTGGCGGGTTGACTCTGTATCTGTTGTTCCAGGCAGAGCGTTCTTGGCGACGGTAATCTCGCTCTCTATTGTAAGAATCTCGACGTCCGTCACGATCGCGACGAATTTCCTGACGACGGTGCTCGATGGCTTGTCCACGTTCGCGGTGATATTCACCAGCATCGTGACGAGGACGTGATGGATTGTTTGGCCGAGACGGAACATCAGGTCTACGCGGATTTTCAGCACGCGGCGGATTTCTAGGCTCATCAGGTCTACGCGGATTTTCAGCACGCGGCGG
>JBBKWD010000257.1:0-22892 GCA_037968775.1 Bdellovibrio sp. | reverse complement strand
AGGACATATATAAGCTTTTTCATAAGAGTAGCTCCTTAAAAATTATTTGTTCCGGTCTCTTCTGCTCCAAGTTCCGTGCCCCAGAGGCAAGGCCCCAGTACCCTCTCATTTTGAGATGACGCCACCTTTTTTCAGAAGGGGTGACAAATGTGGTCACCCTGCGCCGCAAAAAGCTACTGGTCAGGCGTCCTATTCAGTGGCAGGCTTAAGGAATCGAAGGGAGTCGATCATGAAATACATTGGATGTGTTTTAATCTTTCTTTGCGGGTTGAATGGACACGCTGCCGTCCCCGCAAAAAAATCACCAGCCGTTAAAAAAATCTTATCCGGAGAGGGCGCCTCATTTGGGGGACTCGCGGGAAGTGGATTTACTCTTTTGGATATCAGACGAACTGCCGATCCTAAAAAGAAAGTCGAAAGAATTGTGATTGATGTGGGTGATATTAACGGAGTTCCGCAAAAAGGATGGCCTGGCTATTACTTCGCAGAGCTAAAAAAGAATCCGGCGCGTTTGATTATTGATTTTTCTCAGATGCCCAACTCTCGCATCAATCAACACCAAATTGCGGCACGCCTTAAAAACTCAATTGCAGTCAAAAGAACGGCGATGAGTATGGATCCACTGGATCAGTCGCTGATCCTGACTTTGGATTTAAAGACGAATACGAAAGTTCGTGTCTTGCAGGTGGCTGGAAAAAAATCCACAAGCAAGGTTGTTATTGACCTCATTGCGGAGTAAGTGGTGAAGCGACTCTGTCTTTTCGTTCTATTGCTATTTCCTTTGGGAGCCTCGGCGAGAGTTTTTAGTTTTACTAATGAAACTTTCGCGGCCTATTTTTCTGGCTATGGCGGGCTTTCAGGGTTGGGGACTTCGGCCTTCAATGGCGAAGCTACGCCGACAATGACTTACAGTCCGGATGTTAAGTACAACTATGGTGGCGAGTTTGGATTTCTCTACTCTAAGTCGCTGCTTAATTTGCGTTTTGGCTTTGAGGTTTTAAAGCCGAGTCAAGTGGACTCTACGGCGTCGAATGGCAGTGAGCAATACGTGGTTTCAAGTGACATCCTGGGATATGCGCCCAAGTTAAGCATTGAATTCAATTTGCGTCCCACGCCACAAAGCCGCTCTTTTATAGCTCTTACAGTTGGCAGTGCCAGCGTGACGTTAAAAAACGACTATGCATTTACAGCCGCATACCCGGGTGTCGACAGCACCATGGAAGCAAAGGGCTCCGGAACTCTTCTGGGGGCCTCCATGGGCTACGAGGGGATTTTAACCGACACGACAACAATCATGTGTGAAGTCGGGTATCGAAATCTTTTGATCGATAATTTAAAGTATTCAAAGGACGTCACTACATTTACTGGGGCTCATGCGAGTGGGGATGCGGTTCTTAATTCTTCCGGTGAGCAGAGGACCTTGGACTTTTCTGGTGTCATCATTTCTGTGGGATTTAGATTCTATCTATAAGGAGATCAAGGGATGAGTTCTCTGTATCGCTTAAAGGCCGTGGAGTATTCCTATGTCTGGAATAAGGCTCCGGTAGCAGTTCTAAAAGGTATTGATCTAAAGCTCGATGCGGGTTGCTTTACCTGTATCGTCGGGCCCAGTGGCACGGGCAAAACAACTTTGTTGAATTTACTAGGTCTGATTGATTCTGCCAACCAAGGACAAATCGAATTTGCCGGGCAAGATGTGACCCACTTGCCAGAGTCCGAGCGAGAGGACATCCGCTTGCACAAGGTCGGTTTTATATTTCAATCTTTCTATTTGATTCCGACCCTTTCTGTTTTAGAGAACACAGCTTATTTTTTGCCGTCTCTGGGGATGACGCCTGCGCAGTCCGAGAAAACGGCTTTGGAAACCTTGGATCTTTTGGGCTTAGCCGACCACGCACGCAAGAAACCTTTGGAACTTTCTGGGGGGCAACGACAGCGGGTGGCCATTGCGCGTGCATTGGCAAAAAAACCGGCGGTGATTTTAGCTGATGAGCCTACCGCTAATTTGGATTCAGAAACTGCTGGACGAATCATTGATGCGTTCAAGGAATTGCAAAGAAGTGCAAATACCAGTTTTATTTTTTCAACCCATGATGCTCATTTGGTGAGTTATGCACAAACCGTGTATCAGATGAAAGACGGCCGTATTTCTGAAGGAGCTTCGGCGTGATGGAGATTCTTAAAATCGCATGGCGAAATCTTTTCCGCAACCCGCGTCGAACGGCGGCCAGTCTTTTAACGGTGGCCTTGGGGGCTGCGGGCCTATTGATCTATCAGGGATTCAATAATGGAATCATGAATCAGTACCGAGATGAAACCATTCATGGATACTATGGATATGGTCAGGTTTTCAGCAAAGATTACTATGGCAAGGTTCACGAGAAGCCTTGGACTCAGTGGATCGAAAATTCAGAGGAAGTTGAAAAGCAAATTCTGTCGTCCCCGATGGTCGAGCAGGTTTTTCCTCGGGTTTCTTTTTATAGTTTTCTTGTGAAGGGCGGCACGACTCTGGGCGGTCATGGGGAAGGCATCATGCCTGAACGAGAGAATAAATTTTTTAATAAAATGAATTTTATCGCCGGATCTGATATCAAAAATGAAGATGAAGTTATTCTGGGTAAGGGGTTAGCGGAAAGTATCGGCGCAAAGGTCGGCGACACGGTGACGGCTTTGACTCAAACCATTCATGGACAATTAAACGGCGCGGATTTGAAGGTGGCCGGCATTTTTCATATGGGAAAAAAGAACATTGATGATTCTTTTTTTAGAGTCGACTTACGCCAGGCCCATCAGTTGTTGGATACCCAGCGGATTGAAATGTTTGCCTTGGCAACTAAGGGTGTTTCCCATTGGGATCAAGCTGCGGCAGAAATTGTGCAGGCAAATCCGAATTTGGAACCCGTTAGATTTGAGATTCTGGACAAAACTTATTATCAAAATTCGGTGGATTTTTTAGAGGCGCAGTTTGCATTTATCCGCTCTATAATTTTGGTGATTGTGGCTTTAGGAATTTTTAATACCATATCGGTGGGCCTTCTGGAGCGCGCCGGTGAAATGGGCGCTTTGCGAGCCAATGGGGAAAAACGCAGTCGCTTGTTTAAGATACTTTTACTGGAAAACACCTTTTTAGGATTTTTAGGCGGGATCTTAGGAATTGTGATTGCGGTCTTGATTAATAAATTGATGCTATCAAAGGGAATCCCCATGCCTCCAGGACCGGGGATCACGCGCCAGTTTATGATTCTGCTGGACATGCAAGCCAATCACTTTGTGTCGGCCTTGGTTCTGCCAATGATAGCCGCGATGGTTTCAAGCCTGTGGCCGATTTACAAGCTTTTGCGCAAGAGCATTCCGGAGCTGCTGCGGACGACTTGATGGCGCGCTGTCGGTGTTTGGTTTCTGGTTGGTTGCAGTGAACGAGTTTTTGGATAACGCAACATTTCCCCCAAATTGGGATGGGAACGCTGGTTAGAAAGAATCCAGCAACACAGTGGTCTGTATCGTTTATTAATTTGAAGTCTCTTAAATAGCGGCTTCCATTCTCACTTTTTTCTTCTTCTTAAGAGCTACCCCGATGTAATTGCCAGGACAGCCTAAAACAAGGCCTCCGTTACTACATTCATGTCGGCCAATTGCCGTATACCAGGCGTGCGCAAAAATGGATCCCAATACCTAGAAGCCATTTTTTCGAGGGAGCGATTAGACTTGTTCCTTGTGTAATGGGTGAGTCGGCGTGAAGCCCTCCAGGAGAACAGGTGCTCGCTATGATTTATAGTGGAGTCCCCATCTTCGAGCTTCGCTGAGGTTGTGGCTTTTGCAGAGAACTCTGAGGTGGCTGTTGTTTCCGCCTTTTGCTACGGGAATGCTGTGGTCGAATTGCAGTTGATAGCTTGAACAGCATTTCGTATTTGTTTTTAGATCTTTGTATTCGCATTGGTAGTTAGCGCGCTTTAATAGGTTTCTTCGAGTGTTCACTGGAATATAGGAGCGTTTGTTTTTAGTGGGCGATGAACTTAAGCTGGAGCTTGTCACCGCTTTGGTTGCGCATTTCGTAGTGTATTTTGCATTTGCCTTCCCGCTGGCGGCCGAGTGGTCTTTCATGTCTTTCATGTCTTTCATGGTTTCTTTAGAATGAGATATTTGAACCTCTCTTGCCGCCAGTTCTTTACCTTTGATTTTCTTATTATAGCTTTGAGCCAGAAAGGTCAGAACATTCGCCCACGAACCGTCATGACAAATATGAGAAAGAAAGCTTTCGGCTTGTTCAAGTTCTTTCATTTGATCGGCGGTTAAAGTGACCTCCATGCGAACACTGTCGTTTTGTTGGGGGCGGATCTTATCAAAAGTCAAAATGGGCTGATTAAGTTCTTTCGCTAAGACCCGTTCAGTTTCAAAAATAGTTTTCTCTGAAATCATTGAAAGTATTCGAGTTGTCTTGTCTGCAGAAACCTCACGGCCGTTTTTGGATTCATGCTTTAAGCATTTTTGAACCTGAAGCACCTGAGACAAATTTAGAACTCCGGTTTCAATTTTCTCTGCAGCCTCGGGGATTTTTATCAAAAGTCGTGCGCCTTCCAATCGGCGGGCAGCACTGCCTTCAGAATATTTGAGCTTCCTAATTAAGTATTCTTTCGTCGAGGCAAAACCCACATCGATAAAGAGTTTGCGAGTTTCGACCTCAGCAATATGCCAAAGGATCAAATGGGTGATTTTTCTTTCGGTCGGCGCCAGTCTTTCAAGACGATGAAGAATTTCTGTATTTGAAATTTTTGATAAATCCAAAGATCACCTCTTTTGCTAGAGAAAGGTATAACACGACTTTTTGACTCTCCATTTTTAGGTTTTCATTCGGCAAGTGTGAAGTTTCAAGACTAGCCTAATCGCACCGCAAAGGCACCAGCATGGCGCTAGTGAGACGAGATCACTCAAAAAAATTGCGCGCTATTTGCCAAAAAAAATCATCATGCCAGAGGAAAGTTCGAGCTTCGCAAAACACCCGCAAATTAATAATTCGAAAAATTTGGAAAATAACGCGATCACCCTTCGGAGTGGCGTAAAGTTGAGATTTTCGGATTCGTAATTCCGGTCCAAAATTTCGGGCGCGCCAAAATACTTTTGAATAACGGGCAAGCCTTCAAATTGATCATCAGTTGAGTGAAGTTCAATCAATCAATCAATCAATCAATCGTCAGTTCCCATATATTAAAAAGTATTGAGTAACTATTCCTTTAGAGGAACTGTCAGTTTTCGCTTAACCAGGGGGTGCCGTGCTGACTCAATCTTATATGTTGGAAATCTTGCCAAAAGAGTTTTCAACGATTCGCAGAAGCTTATTGTCTGGTTTGACAAGAGCATTGGCCTCCGTCACTACGGCGACCATGAGATCTTCGGAATTTTTAGTTTTTTCCTCAAAGGCCGCAAGTTTCTCAAACTCATACAATGCGCGATTGCGCGCCTCTGTAAAGGCACGGTAGGAATCGGGACTGACCTTCAGTGCTTGCATTGAAAATTTAGTAATTACATTTTTTCGATCTTGCTCTGGCAAACTTAAACTTTGGCCTATGAACTCCTTAAAAAATTGGGCGCCTGCGGATATGAAAGTATCAAAGTAGGCCCGGGCTAAAGGGCCCGAGCCAAAGCCCGGTAGATCTTTGAACGTAGGTTTGACCTTCTGTTTGCCAGTCACCCGAATCAAATCCATCTTTTCGAGGTTCAACAAATAGCGGTCCGTGGACCGCGATGTGAGTTGATTTTTTTCGGCGATTTGTTGCGGTGATTCCCCTGAGTAGAGCTGAATAAGATATGCAAGATAGTGACTGTTCTTAGCCAGAAACAGCTCTTGCTCTTTGCTGAAGGACTCTTTTGTTTCCGAAGTTTGCTCTGTCATGGTTTCGAGGTCGGTTAAGCTGATATTGAGAATTTCGCAAAGTTGGAGCAGTCGACTTAAAGTGAGTTCCTCTGGACCCAAAATTCTTTTGACAGTAGGTACAGAGCATTCCAACTCAATCGAAATGTCTTCATAGGTGATTTGTTTTTTCTTAAACAGACTTTTAAGACTGCTTTTGATTTTTTGCGATTTAAAGTCGTTCATGGGTCACTCCTAAAAAATTCTTCCTAAAGATGACGGGACTCTTTGGGTCTGTTCAGTTTTGTAGGCCAATCGATGGGCGACATTCATTTCGCGGTCCAAAATTAGAAAGTCAAAATTCAGAATCGTCCAGTTTTGTAGCGCCAGTTTGAATAGTTTCATCTTCATCTCCTGTGGCTGAAGGACCCTTCGAAAAGGAAGATGCTGGAAAAAAGGTGGCTCCTCAATCTGAAAACTGAAGGTATCAAATCTTGATCCCTAAATCCATAATAATGGTCAAATTTGGAATATAATATCAATATATGACCCTAGAGTTTTGACAGAGCAGGTAAGTCTGGTGTGCGGGCCTCGCCAGCTCTATCGCGGCTGTCAGTAATCCCATCGCGTTCCTCAGGTTTCCGTGAAATCCGAGTGAGGGGGCGCGGTCAACAAACCAAGACTGTCTACTCTTTTGACAGGGGCGGGAAATCGGCAGAATCGCGGCACTATTAGAGCATCAGTTCTATTCAAGGGCGTGCTTAAGGACGCCGTGGACGGTATGGGAATTGCTTCGTAGTTACTACGGAGATATAACCCATGCGAGTATCTGTGTTGATAAACTCAAAGGCGGGGTCGGTGAATGCCGACTTGATCGAGGAAAAGGTGAGAGCCTCCCTTTTTCGCTGCGATTTGCGCTTTTGTCGTCCACAGTGCCGTGAAGAAATGGTCGATTTCCTTCATAATGAAATCGAATGTGCCACCGACAATATTATTATCTGCGGCGGGGACGGTACAATTAACGTTGTCCTACAAGCCTTGATGAAGCTTTCTGATCGCCATAAAATTCCACCCTTAGCAATTGTGCGCTCCGGAACAGCGAATGATTTGGCGCAAGCCATGGGTATTTCCAATCGTATCGAGTTTGCTGTGCGAAATATCTTTGAAGGCGTGACTCGCGAAATTGATGTGATTCAACTGCGTTCCCTTGATCAAACGGCCTATATGATCACCAATGGTGGATTGGGAATGCCAGCGAAGGCGGCTGAGTTGGCCAATAAGTTTCGCAATCACTTACAGAATCTTTCGACCTCCCCCAAATCTGCAAAAGCTTTTCAGTATCTTGCAGAGAAAAGCTATTTTGCCGTGAAACGAATGGGTCCACACGTGTATTCAATGATGGCAGCCGAAGCGATTCGCACCTGGAATCCAGAGGGCTGGGGACTAGATATTGAAATTCCAGGCAAGCCGACTTTGACCACGACCTCGCCCTTGGTTCTTATTAACAATCAAAAAAATTTGGGTGCGGGCTATTTACCAGCTCCCTTCACCTCTAATACAGATGGAACGGTGAATTTACTTTTGTCAGAATCAAATTCGATTCCTGGACACGCGCTTGCAACCTATCACCTACGTCGAGGTTCGGTCTCTCACAACCCGGCGTTCAAAACCTTCGAGCTCAAAGAATTCAAACTGACCAGTCACAATCCGTCTCGTGCTTTGACTTTTTTTGGTGACGGTGAGATTCTTTTCAAAGATGTTCCTCAAATTTCCGTTACCTGCATTCACAAAGGTCTACCCGTCGTTGTTCCACAATAATATTGGAGGCGTTCGATGAAAAAAACACGCATCCTGATGACGGGTGGAACTGGATTTTTGGGGAAACGCCTTCTCCCTCTTTTACAGGCCCATTTCGAAGTGGATGTCTTATCGCGCTCTGGAAAGACCGCTGTCACAGGGGACCTTTGTCATTGGAATGCGGGGCTTGATTTGAAGGCCCTTGAGTCAAAAGAATATCAAATATTTCTGCATGTAGCCGGTCTCTATGATTTAGAAGCCTCGCAGGTTGATTGCAATCAGCACAATATTTCAGCTTTAGAAACCGCGATTAAGATTGCCGATAAATTGAACATTCTAAACTTCATCAATACCAGTACTGTCGCTGCAGTTATCAACTCGTCTTTGCCAACGGCAAAACCTTACGATTTAAATTTGCTAAAGCCTTTTCCCGACGCTTACTCCGAATCGAAGGCCTTAGGTGAAAAGGTGTTGCAGAATTGGCCAGCAAAAAATATTGAAAAACGTATCAATCTGCGCTTAGGCGTTTTAGTGGGCGATACCGATCAAGGACTCATTGATCGCATCGACGGGCCTTACTTTGCGGCTGAAGCTTTTCGCCGCTTAAAAAATGTTCTAGTAAATATTCCGACACCCTTACTTTTGCCGGGCAGTGATAAGACTCGGATGCCTCTGGTTCCAGTGGATGCGGCAGCAAAGGCGATTGTTCAGTTTTGTCTTTGGAGCCTGACGAGCACAGAGCGGGGCTACCAAAGTTTTCATGTGACTCCAACAGAGGGAGCGACGGTTCGTGAGATGTATGATTCTGTTCTTCGGCATCTTGAGATTCCGAATAAAGGTGTTATTTTGGTAGATCAGATCGCAGAGTCCGTTTTGTTAAAGCTTTCAAAAACTTTGGCGGGCCTGCCGGAAGCGCAACTTTATTATATGCTGCACTTTCCTTTTTATGATTCCAGTCAAACCCAAGTGATCTTGGGAAAGGACTGGTGTCCCGAGTTTTCCCAATACGAATCAGCATTCTGGAGGGGCTATGAAACGTACCTATCGAATCGCTGAAATTAGTTTCGGTCGCCCCCATTGGGACGCGAGCTATGAGTTTGAATACGAGGGCTTGCAGTTTGAAGTCCAACGCTTTAGTTCAAATTTTTCTATCGATACCATGAAGCGACTGATCGAAACTTTGCGCAATCAGGTTGATGCTTTTGCTTTGACCAGTTTACCTCCTGTGATTCGCCTGGATCAAAAAAGCTATGTTCATCGCCAATATCTTGAAGTTATGGCCATGCCTTCGGCAGCACCTATTTGTGATGGGTCCGGACTTAAGGAAGTCTCTAACGTGAGTTCACTATTGCATCATATGTCGACAGGGGCCATTGATCCTAGGCAAGGTGTGTTTTTCCCGGCAGCCGTTATGGCAACTGAACTTGAAGAATATATTCGTCATCGATTTCCGAATTCTGTTTATATCGGCGATGCCTATTCTTTGCTGGGTTTGCCTTGGTTGATTCAACCTTTTCCGGGGTTGATGACGCTTTCAAAAGTGGCTTTGAACTTTGCGAATTTTAAAGATCTTCGCAACAGCACGCCGATGGCGGCAACCACCTTACAAAAGATGAGTCGTTCATCACTTGCAGCTCAAGTTGAAAATATTCAATATGTTTTTTGTGATATGCCCTTTTTGCATCTTTATGATTCCACAGTTGAGTTCGTGCGAGGCAAAGACTTGGTTATTTGGTCCCACCATCCTTTGATGGAGGAAGAAGCTAAAAAGTTTGGCGCGCGTTCTGTGATCAATTTGTTCCCCGAAAAATTTCATCTTCATCCTTATATGAACTATGCGGTTCTTGATGCCACTTTGCGTTTAGCAAATAATAAATTGGCTCCCCTTTCGATTGAAGAGTGGGAACCCTTGATCAGTTCGGGCACCGAAGAGCGAGAGACGACTCGAAACTATGTGATGACCCGCAGACTGTCTGCTCAAAGTAAGATCTCTCAGGGCATTAACAAGGCGAAAAAAACTTTTCTCAAGCAGCCACAGCCAGACTTTGCTTTTGTCATTCACGCTCTTTCTCACCAAGATTTTACTCGTGTTCCCGGCATGTCATTTCTGAAGCATATGCCCAAAAGATGGAACGATCCCTTTGATCGGATGGCTTCAAAGGCTCCCTCCTTTGTTTACGGCAATATTCGCCATATTATCAGCGAAGAAAATGGCAGAGAAATTAATGGGATCATTTATGCTCTGCCAGCGACACCGAAAGTGTTGAAAGAGGCGGATCCGGAAATCATTTATCAAAAAATTCAGAGCATTTGTATGGATGCAGCCCAAAGAGGCGCACATATGATTGGTCTCGGGGCTTATACTAAAATTGTCGGCGATCAAGGTATCACCATCAATCAAAATAGCCCCATTCCGGTGACCACCGGAAACAGTCTCAGTGCCTCCGCCACTTTGTGGGCGTTAAACGATGTGGTGCAAAAGATCCAACTAACAGAAAAAGATTCGAATACGGGTATGGTTAAAGGCATGGCCATGGTGATTGGGGCCACGGGCTCTATTGGGCAAGTGTCGGCCAAGCTCTTGTCTTTGGTTGTTGAAAAATTGTGTCTCGTGGCGCCACGTTTATCGCGTTTAGAAGAGCTCAAAGAGGAAATTCAAAAAATCAATCCGCGCTGTCAGGTTTTTGTCACGACAGATGCCAACGAGTTGGCAGCACAAGCGGACGTACTGGTGACGGCCACGTCGGCCTTGGATCACAAGATTGTCGATGTGATGCGCTTGAAGCCCGGATGTATTGTATGTGATTGTTCTCGGCCTCTTGATTTTGATATGGACGATGCAAAAAAACGTCCTGACGTTTTGATCATTGAATCCGGAGAGGTGCTGTTGCCCGGACCGGTGGAAATGAATTGTGATTTAGGCCTGCCAGGTAAAGCCGTTTATGCTTGTTTAGCAGAAACAGCCTTGCTCACTCTTGAGGGGCGCTATGAGCCCTTCACGATGGGACGAGATATCGAATGGAGCAAGGTGAAACAAATTTATCAGATGGCGCAACGTCACGGTGTGAAACTTGCGGCCATTCAAGGGCACACAGGAATCATCACGGACAAAGAAATTCAGCTGACGCGGCAGTTGGCCTTGTCACGGCGAAAGTAATGGGGGGAGAGAGTGAAGAGTTTATTTTTTATTTTAGTCACTATTTTGTCTTTGAGCTCCAATGCAAATGAGAACCCCGCCGACTGGGTCCAAAAGGCCGATGCGATCCGCAACCCTTCAGAATCCTATTCAATGACGATCCAAGTTGAAACCTCTGAAGGCCGTTCTGTTTTTGAGGTTTCGTTAAAGGGCCAAGACAAAACTTTGATCGTCACAAAAGAGCCCGCTCGCGACAAGGGGCGCAATATGCTAATGTTAGATCGCGACTTTCACGCCTACATTCCAAATCTAAAGCGCTCTATGCGTTTGTCGTTGGCGCAGAAGTTATCCGGCCAAGTTGCAAACGGTGATATTTCACGCACTCGTTGGTACGGGGATTATGAAGTTAGTATGGAAGCCGATGAAGGCACTTCGGTTCGTTTGTTTTTGAAGGGTAAAAAACCAAATTTGACCTACGCGGCTATTCGTTTGTGGCTCAAAAAAGGAAGCTATCAACCTCTTCAGGCAGAGTATCTGGCACTCAACGGAAAAACCGTTCTAAAAAAAGCATTCTTTGAGGATTACAAAATGATTGCCGGCGGCCTTCGTCCCAGTACTTTAAAGATCGAAGACACCAATGAGGCTATCAGCTATATTCGCATCAAGGGCATGACGAGCAAAAGTTTCTCGGATTCCTTCTTTACGGTGCGCAATATGGAAAGCCTGAAGTGAAAGCTATTGTCTTCTTTTTTGTATTACTCTCCTCCGTGCAGGCCCTTGCCGACCTTGTGTTGATACCGCGCTATGATTATATTCGCGGAGAGAAAGAGGAGCTTTCCAATCGCTTGGTGCTTAAGGGGAAGTTGAATGCCAATGCCGGTGCCTTTGGAGTTTATACCGAAGGCTTTGGCGAGACCGAGTTTAATGATGACCAAGCTCTGAATCGGAGAAGCCCCCAGCGTGGCTATCTACAAGAGGCCTATTTGGAGTTCAAAAAGGACTCGATCTATCTGCGTCTGGGAAAGCAAGCTTTGCGTTGGAGTGAAATGTGGACCTTACCGTCTTTGGACATTTGGACGGGCCGCCGTTGGAACCGATTGTTTTTTGATCCTTTGGCCGACCAGTTGACTTATCCGACGGGCTTGTCCTTTTCCTATGCGGCTGATTCTTTTTCCATCGATCTCGTGGGGGTTTGGCAAGTGGCAGAAACCACCTATCCGGTTCCTTTTTCAGAGGTGAACACCGAAGGCCAAACGGGATATGGCGGTCGCATCAAATGGGCTTGGGATAATTTTGGTTTTTCAGGATTAGCTGCCAAGATTGCGGATAAAAATCATTTGGGTTTAACTTCCAACTACGCTTTTGAAAATGTCGTGCCGAAAATGGAATACGGTTGGGTACAAGACACCGAGGCTGCGGCGACAATTCCGAGAGAAAGTATTTTTACGACCTTGGGGGCAGATATTTTCTGGGGCAATTGGATCTTGATGCCGCAATTGACGGCTTTTGAGATCAATAAACTTAGCAACAAGACCGAAATTCAGAACAATATTTATTTGAGTGCTCAATGGAATCCTCAACGCCATGACTTTCAAATGGTTTTTTTTGAAAATATTCAGACAAAAGCTCAGTACGCGAATTTAAGTTATGGATATAATTTTACAGATTCTTTTTCTTTAACAGGATTTTACCAAAACTATTATGGGCCCGGCGGCGACCTCTACGGAACCTACCAGGAAATCACAGGTGGATCCGTTTTTGGAGTGCGAGCTGAGTTTTCTGGGAATTTGATTTTTTAGAAGAAAAGTTAAGTGGAATGTTAGGCGTAATATATGGAGCAACGTTCAGAGCAGTATCAGGAGCAATGCGTGGCAAAAGAATACTTTTCAGACTTAAATTACACTCTCGCGAACGAAGACACTCAGGTCGAGCTTGAGCTTCTGATGGAGAATGCAGAACGCGTTTTCAGCATTGCTGGCTCGGGGGCGCGCTGCTTGCCCTTGTTGGGAAAAAACCCCAAGGTCTTAGATATTATTGATATGTCCGTTAGCCAGCTTTACTTGTGCGAACTAAGATTAGCTGCAATGAAGACTTTCACCTATGAAGAGTTTTTATTTTTTATGGGCTACCGTGGAGGACTCCAAGCTGGTATCGCTTCCGGCGACAACCGGGACCTGTTATTTCAGCGTTTAAGTCTAAGCCCTTCTGCAAAAGCCTATTGGGTTGATCGCCGCGAGGGTTGGCGGCACCGAGGCTTTATTCTTTTGGGCCGATGGGAAGGACATTTTCAGAAAGTTGGAAAGATCTTTCGCGATGTCTTGCAATGTGATTTCGGCAAAGTTTTCGAAGCGCAAAGTCTAGATGAACAAGTTGAGTTGTACGAAAAGTATTGGCCACGCTTGCGCTGGAATAGCTTTATGCGCATTGCTGCCAGTGAATATGTTTTCAATAAATATCTTTATAAGGGGCACTTCAGCGGCGGCAGTGATCACACGACTGAAAAGCGGGCCCCATCACAGTTTTTTATCGAAGAGTTTGACCGTATTTTTCGCACTCAGTTAGTGCGCAAGAACTACTTTATGCAAATTCTTTTCTTAGGAAAAATCACTTACGAAGAAGGCCTCCCCTTGGAAGCCCACCTGTCCAGTTTTGAAGCCGTCAAAGCTTCGACCAGTGAGATTCGCTATTTGAACGGCAACTTACTTCAGGAGCTGCCGCAACAAGCTTACGACTTCATATCACTATCAGATACGATTTCTTACCTCGATGCTCAGGATGCCAATCAGATATTGCAACGCCTGCATCGGCAAACCAAGGCGGGATCACGCATCGTGATTCGATCTTTCATGAGGGCTCCCACAAAAATGGACCTCAGCGGGTGGCAAGAACGATCGGACCTCAATCAAGCAGCACATCTGAAAGATGGTACGGGAGTCTATCAGTTCCATATCTACCAAAAAATCTAGGAGAGGGGCTACGGGCGAGGGCTTTGCAGAGGGGCAGGGAATTTCTAATTTCGAACGCTCCGTTGGCACGCCTTCCAGGCTCAGAGGCGCCGCCGCCTTTGGCGTCGGTTCGCGGTTGTTTCGAGGCCCATTCTGGTTCTAAGTTAGAAGTTTCCTGCCCCTTCTGCAATACTGTGCTGTTTTCGAGGAACAAATTACATTCTTGTGCGGCAATTTTTCAGTCTTGCTTGGTTCTGGCTGTCTTACGAGTAAATCACTCCGTATCGTGCTAAAAGGACCGTTTGAGGGGATCCTTCATGAAAAATGCACTGTTATTTCTTGTGGCCTTTTTGGGCGTTGCTTTGAGTTTTGATACTTCTCGGGCGTATTTTATTGCGACGGAACCTGCGCGGCTTAAAGCGGGTGTGCCTACTGATGTTTATGTGGCTGGTTTTGGGGATAATCAAGGGAATCAGTTTTTGAAGACGGCTGTTTTGGCTGCTCAGGTTTCTCGGGATCGTTTTCCTCAGCGGCAGAGGGTTGTGATCAGTGCCTTGAATGGTTCGTTGCGGGCGGAGTCTGCTATTTTGACTGGGGCGGGGCTTACTATTCGCAAAGCTGATGACGAGGATTTGACCGGTAAAAGTATGCTGCGTGCTTTTGATTTTGTAGGCTCTAACTTTTCATCTCTGCATTTTTATGGTCATGCGAATACCTATAATGGATTTCGATTGCAGTCTCGTTCGGATCGTCTTTCTCATGATGATAAAGAATTTGCAAAGATTGGTGCCTATTTGGGTCGTACGGCTTTTGTTGTTTTTAATTCCTGTAATTCTGGTTGGTTTATGGCTACCACGGGGGCGCAAATGTGGCGTCGTCCGGTGTTTGGTTCGTTAACGGGATCAAACTTTCAGGAACCTATGAGTGATGGTAAATGGTATTTTCATGATGCCGGACAGTACCCCTCTAATTTAACGCGCGTCGGACCGACCACTCAGATTACGCGGGAATCTTTAGCTTGCACGTCTGGTAAATGTTTGCGTCTAAAGCCTGGGAATCGACCTTATCATGATAGCTTTGGCGACTTTGAAAGTGGATTGGGATTTTACCGAGCATTCGTTAGCCAAGAGGCGGCCGGGCTTTTGCCTCAGGCTTTGGTTCATTATACTCTTCTAAATCCCGGAGCAACTCCCTTGTCTTTGCAATCTTCAAGGGCTGATTTTGTGAGTGCTCTGATTGATTGGATGTGTCCTACTGATAAAAGTGGAGATCGGCAGTCGGCCTGTGCTCAAGCGATTCGCAACAAAGAGTTTGAACGTGATCCACACTTAAACTTTTTTGGCGGCAAAGCCTTGTCTTGCAACTACACAACTTGTGGAACGGTCGTAAAGTGCAATGTGCTCAAGGCTTTTTTTGGAATCGTACCTTGCCGCACGGAAGTTATTTCACGTGCCAAATCGACAGACTTTAGCTCTCAACTGAAAGCGGCCTTTCAAGGCCTCGATCAGCTTGAAAAAGGTCAGTTGAGTTTTTAGTTTTTAACTACTTAAGATTCGCTCAGAATCTTGATCGTTCCGGCCTTGGCATCAATACGCACACGCATGCCTGTTTTAATTTTTTTAGTTAAACCAGGAATGCTGACAATGGCCGGTATTCCCATCTCACGGGCTACAATCGCTGAATGAGACAACAAGCTCCCTCGTTCAACCAGGAGGCCCGAAATCGAAGGATAGAGCGGCACCCAGCCGGGATCGGTGCGTGCTGTGACTAAGATTTCTCCGTTGAGTTCGAGGTTGTCCCCCGGATTGATAATGACCTTCACAACACCTTCGATAATTCCTGGGCAACAAGGCAGTCCTTTTAAGTCCCAGTCTCCTGATTCGGAGCTTTGTTGGGACAGATCGTCTTCTTTTATAAAAGTATTATCCCAATAAACAGCCCCGCGGGTCAGAATGCGGGGATCGGTTTCTTCTGCGAATCCCTCATAGTCTTTTTTACGCTGAAGAACGAACGCTTTCAAATTAAATGAAGGCAGTGTGCCGTTGTAAACGCCAAAAACTTCTTCAATGGTCAGCCAAAAGATATCTCTCGGGTGATCAAGGGCACTGAGGGCAGCCAGGTCTTCGCCGATACTTTGAAAAATACTGCGGGCTATTCCATAAATACGCGTGCGAGCAAAGCGCGTGTTCTCGCGATTCTTAACAGCCTTACGTGCATGCTTAAGAACCCAAAAATAGATGTACTTTTTAAAACCGGAAAGATGCGTGGCCACCTTGCCCTCGGCCTCTTGGCGCAAGGACTTTTCATGACTGTCGTCGTGGGCCTGAGCATGCCCCGATTTTAAATAATTTTTAAGACAGACAAATAGATAACTCGGATCCGTAAGCAGATCGATTTCCTCAAGCTTCATTTCACTCATACAACGGAAGCCAAAGCGATCCAGATAGTCGAGTACGGATTTATAAAAATCGATGTGAGATGACTGATTCAGAGCCTCTAGGCCTTCCTTGGGATCTACCTTCAAAAGTAGATCAACAAGGGCCGGGGATTGGCTGGCTTGATGTGCCAAGCGAAGCAAGGCCTTTGTGGGCTCGGCACTTTCAAGCCCACCTTCTCCGGCTAAAAGATCGTTCTGGATCGTGGAATCTAAATTTGTCAGCCAGGCCATTGTGAGTTTTCGCAAAAGTCCAAAGTGAACCATACACAAAAAGTCATTAATGATCGGTGCTTTCCAGCGGCCCAGCATATTGCGCTCGACATCCATATAGACTTGTAACAGCTGATCTCCGCGTAAACGCTTAAGAGGCATGGCGCGAAAACGATCGTAGTCCTTATGGAAGGTTTTTAGGAAATCTTCGACGACTCCCTGAATAGTAAAGTGGTATTTGATAAAATTGAAGCCCGTGACCATCTTGCGCAAGCGGCCTACGGGTGTGTCCCACGAAGCATGGGGTTTTATACGATTGGCAATTTCATCGCTAAGCCCCTCAGAGACACCCATCATTGTTTCCATGAACTCACGATTTTGTTTAAATCCTGGTAGGACACCGACAAGTTTGTACCAATTAAAGAGGTTGTAATAGACTCGGCCATTGATGGAACCCAGCATGTTGCTTAAATAGGAATCCATGTCCTTTATAATTTCGTTCGGAACGCCGAGAACTTCACAGAACTGAACATAGACTGCCTTGTAGTTGCGAAGGGCAAAACTAAAGCTCAAAGGTGAGGTCAAGCCGCCATAGGATTCGATGATATTCGAATTGTCCCAGAGATTTGGATAACCAATAAGATCTGATTCTAAATGCGTGACCGGGCGAGTTTGCAGAACATAAAGCTTCCCATTTTCTAGCGCCCACTCGATATCTTGCGGTCTGTGATACTGATCTTGAATTTGGCATCCAACTTTCCACAGAGTCTCCAGTTCCTCTGCAGACAAAGAGTCTTGAGAAACTAAGTTCGCAGCGACTGCTTGGGTTTCACAAATCCCAGAATATAAACCGGAGGAAGACTTTTTTAACATCTCTGTCTTTTCAACAATTTCTTTTCGCTGAAGCTTTCCACTTTTGTTGTCTAACCAAAAGGAATCAGCATCCAGGGCTCCTGAAACCAGTCCCTCGCCCACACCATAGACGGCAGAGATCACAAAGCTATCGATTTTTTTAGATACTGGATCGCAAGTGAAAAGGACGCCGGATTTATCGGGATCAATCATTCTTTGTAAGACCACCGAGACTGAAATTTTGTTAAGGCTGACACCATTTTCCATTCGATAAACTAGGCCGCGCTCTGAAAATGCCGAAGCCCAGCAGCGTCGAATGTAAGTTAAGATATCCACTTTGCCAGTGACGTAAAGGAAGCTTGAAAGTTGTCCTGCAAAGGAGTGCGCCAAACTGTCCTCATCGGCTGCGGAGGAGCGAACCGAAAAAACTTGATTTCCCAGAATACTCAAAGCTTGTTCAAGGGAAGTCGCAACACTTTCTGGCAGAGGACTGCTTTCGAAAAGCTCAAAAACTTTTTGTTCTGCATCTTTTGCTTGGATTTTGTGTGCCGAGAGGTCCTCGATGATGTGATTGATTTTGTTTTGAATGTCAGCCGAGTTTAAGAACTCTTGAAAGTATCTTTTACCAAAGACGACCCACTCCGGAACGGGAAGTCCTGCCTGTGACATCAAATAAAGATTGAAACCTTTTCCGCCGGCTTCTGATTTTGCATAGAAATGAGTTGAATTGGCGGTGACCAGCATAGCTAAACTCCAAGTCCGATGATGATACATAGATATTGTGCTAACAAATATACTCCCGAGACCGCGCGGTAGTACTTAGCCACGGATGGAGTCGGTTTCAGGAAGTATATCGCTGTCAAGAGTCCATAGAGCAGTAATGGAAGCCAGAAGAGGGATGTGATACCCGAATAGTAAATGACGATGACACCTAAGAGTGCCTGGGACAAGGACATCGCATAAGCGCCCTGCGGGGTGAAAAGCAGAGAGTAACTGGGAACCTGGGGGCGCTCTTCTTCGGAGGCATAAGTTTTTCGAGCAAACTCAAAGAGATTAAAAAAGGCCCAATTCGCTAAAAAAAATATAAGAATCGTCGGATCTAAAAATTCGAGTGAGACGTCGGCAACGGCCACACCACTTGAAAGCCCCAAGAGTACACTCACGAACGTGTGAGAAGTCGCATAAGTTGTTAAATGGGGGCGAATCCTGGAGCCAATAAAGAATTCTTCAAACATCAGCAAACTATATGCAATCGCGAGCACATGAATTAGAAAAGGCCAAAGACCCAAACTTGCCGCAAGGCCCAGCTCCAACAGAGTCAAAAAAAGCAAAGCCGTTTTAAATTGATCTACGTTGAAGAGACCGCGCGCCAATGGACGCGTCGGATTGATTTTGAGGTCGACTTCATAGTCCTTAATTTCATCAAAAAGTCGCATGCGAAAAAAGAAAGAGAGCATCATCAAACAAGTCTGAGTAAAACGCAGCCAAGACCACCCCGAGTCCGTAGCCTGGGTAAAATAGAAGGCATTGGCTCCTGTGAAAAGCAGAATCATCGGTACATAGCTAAGCGGCGAAAATCGCTCTTGAGTAAAGACTAGCCAGTTACGCAATCACGACCTCCGGATTGCCAAGTTGCTCCCGAAGGACTTTGTATTCCACCTTCGAATGGTGGCGAGGATCCATGGGGATTTGTTTGACGAACTTGATATAATCAACGGGAATTTTATTTTTATTAAAAATCAAATTAATTTCGGCACGAGCTTTTTCAAAATCAAAAGTTTTAGGGTCTAGCTCTGATTTAAGTTCGATGGCAACATAAGTCGCTTGACCAAGTTCGCTATCGGAAGCACCTAAAAAAGCACAGCGATGGGTAAAATCAAGACGTTTGAGCAAGACCTCCGCACGAACCGGAAAGTAGTACTTGCCCGCGCGTTCGATGGCATTATTTGTTCGACCGACGATCCAAAGATTTTTATTTTCGTCGATATAGGCCAGGTCGCCCGTGCGATGCCAGACTCGATCTTGATCATCTTGAATCTTGGTACTTTTAAAGGCTTCGGTGTTGTTATAATAGTCACGGCAGACATGGTCGCCGGTGCAAATAAATTCCCCAACGTCGCCAGGCGCGACTTCTAATTCTTTCCAAGAGGTGCTGGAATAATCAATAGGCCCATCCTTGATGTGGATAAATTTGAAATCGATATCTTCGCTGATATGTCCCACGTTGACGCCCTCTTCAATGATGGAAGGGTCCAGGAGGGCTGACTCTTTGAGCATGTCTCGCCCTTCGATATGAGCCATAGGTTCGGCCTCCGTCGATCCATAGAGAATCCAGAGTTCTGTTTGGGGCGCGACTTCATAGAAAGCTTTAACGTCATCTTTGGAAATAGGGGCTCCACCAGTGACGACTCGTCGCAGACCTGAAAGCTGAATACCTTTTTCTTTGCAGTACTTTGCTAGTCCCACCAGCATACTAGGAGAAAGAGTGGTGCAATTGATTTTCTCGTTTAGAATCTGACAAGCTAAGATTGCAGAGTCCCTTTCCGAAGGAGCTGCCAGATTCAGGGCCGGCAAAATTGTGGTCACACCCGACGCTAAATTGTTGAGGCTAAAAATCGGAAAGGCCGGCATGTCCCGGTCCGCGGCGGTATAGGGAATGACATGGGAAAGCGCCAGATGCTGCGCCGAAAGAAAACGATGAGTTCGGTTGGCCCCTTTCGGAGTGCCTGTGGAGCCTGTGGTAAAGGTGATCAAAGCCGAAAATTCACTTTCAACATCTGCAATGGGCGAAATTTCTTGTTTTAATAAAGTTTCAAATTTATGGGTGAACTTGTCGCCTGGTCCATACAAAATTCGGATTGGCATCGATTTGAATTCTGGTACCTGATCAACAAGGTCAAAGGCCATACTAAAACTGATCATAGCTTTGGGGCTGACACAATTGGCAGAGGCCCCTAAATGGTGACTGCGCGCCCAGGAATCTAAGAAAACGGCAATGGCACCGATTCTTTGTGCGGCAAACATCGCCGTGTACATATCTAAGCTCATGGGCAGGAATATAATGACTCGATCCCCCTTGGTGATGCCAATGTCCAAAAGACCCTGAGCAAAAGAACTGATCCGTACGGAAAAATTGCGATAGTTGATTTCATCGTGTTGGATGGGGTGAAGTGGGTTTCCATCCCATGCAGCCAATGATTCACGGTTGGCCCAACGCAAGGCCACGCGGTCTGGAAAGTCCTGAAGGTGTTGCTCCATATAGGCTATCACGTTATTGCGCTGATCGCTGCCAGGGTGATAACCGATTTTACTATTTTGAGTTTCAATAATTTTTTGAACAAGGATCTGTGGAGAAGTCCACAGAACCCCATGCCCTGCCTCGGGAACTGTGAACTCTTGATAGTTCGGAAACAACTTTAGAAAGTTAGATTGAAAGTCTTTGTTGGAAATCTTATCAGCACCGCCAAAGATGGCCACTATTGGAGTCGCCACCACGTCTGAACCGTGAAGCGGGTGGTTTTCCATTTTAATTTTATTAAGAATGGTGACTTTCCAGTTTTTCCAATCACTCAATCGAGAGCGCACTTTCAAAAGATAGTCTAATGTATCTAAGGGATAAAAGACATCCTCAAGAAATCCAGGCAAAGTTTTTTTGTGACTTCCTTGAATCAACTTATCGCCGATAAAAGGTAAAACGAGTAAAATCTTTGCGAGGACAGAAAGGGGGCGCTCTGAGCGAACATAGGGGGCGACCAGAATTATTTTTTCTATATGTTCTGCGATCTCTGGGAGGGCTTTTAAAATTCGGTAGCAGCCCCAAGAGTGCCCGATTAGAATTTTTTTTTCCGAGCTTGAAGCGACAGCCTTTGTCCAGTTGTCATCATTGGCATCGATAGCGGAGAGTTCAAAGCCCTCGGGAAGGTTGTTCAATAAAATATCCCAGTCGTCGGGATGTCCGGGGTTGCCATGCAAGGCGATTATTCTTTTCATATTTTAATGCCTTTACTTTGAAGCAAATAGAAATCCCGAATACGGGGATTTCTGCGATATCGAGTTTGAGTTGTCTTAATGTTTTCAAGCCCTTCAAGTTGGTCTTTGCGAAAGATTTCCGAAAGCAGTTTGCTCACGGCTTGCACTTCGGCTTTTGCGCCTTCCTGGAGTGATTCCAAGTAGTCCGTCTTATCCGTTGAAACTTCTTGGACGGTCAGAATACGACCGGCATCGAGAGTCGACGTCATTTCGTGAATAGAGAATCCCGATGGTTGATTATCGAGGTGAGCCCAGAAATCACACATGACGCCACGCTGATCTGGTAAAAGACCATGGTGAATATTGATGCAGCCTAATCGCGGCAAGGACAACAGCTCCTTCTTGAATATTGAACGAGTGCGGGCGTTGAGAATGAGATCGATGTCGAGTTCCTTGAGCTTATCAAGCGCTTTCGGAGAGTTAATATTGTCGAAGGTGAGAAAAGCCTTCCCGGCTTCTTTAAAAGCAGCTCTACGGATTTGCATCGAGTCGAAAAAAAAGTTTTTCAACAGCTGCCATCCAAGGCGAGGAGCCGCCAGAGTCAAAATTAGGAGGAGGCTTTTTAAAAGGATGTCGAAACTTCGATTTTGTATGACTACCAGTCCACAAATTTCAGAATGAGCGGCAAGGGAAATAATAAGATCGTCATAGTTTCGAGGAACAAAAGTCACCTGTGATGTCACGAGGAGAGTTCTCATGAGTACAGTCCGTCAATTTGATCCTTAAACCGTTGATCGATAACCTTTCTCTTGACCTTTAAGGAAGGCGTAAGCTCACCACCTTCGACCGTGAAATCAAGGGGAAGAACCAAGAATTTTTTTATAGTCTCATATGACGCTAATTGCGAGTTTGCCTCTGTCACAGCTTTGCGAACGATGTTTTGAACGAAAGAGCTTTGCACAAGATCGGTCCAGTTCTTAAACGGGATCTTTTGATCTTTTGCCAACGTTTCAACGTTGTCCCGATTGAGAGTCAGTAGGGCGACGATATACTTTTTCTGATCTCCATGCACATGAACATGAGCAATGGCCGGGGATAGCTTTAGGAGGTTTTCAAGGTGTTGAGGGGCAACATACTTACCACCCGAAGTTTTTATCAGATCCTTTTTTCGGTCTGTTATTTTGATGTCGCCGCCAGGTAAAATTTCGCCGATGTCTCCGGTATGAAACCAGCCATCCGTGAAGGCCTCTTTGGTGGCTTGCGGATTTTTGTAATATTCGCGCATCACCTTATCACTCTTAAAAAGAATTTCACCATCTTCGGCAATTTTAACTTGGGCTTCCCCAATAGGCCGTCCCACGCTGCCAAAACGATAGTTGAACGGCGTGTTCACGGTTAATGCCCCTGTCGTTTCGGTCAGACCATATCCTTCCAGAATCAGAATACCGGCAGCATGAAAGAAAAGAGCAATTTCTTTTGAGATCGGGGCGCCGCCGCTGATAGCAAAACGAAGACGTCCGCCAAAGAGCTCGGGTACTTTATCTAAAGCCAGTTTTTTTGCCAACTCAAACTTAACCAATAGTTCTAGCGGCAGAACTTGACCGCTGAGTTTGTACTCGCCGACTTCCCGGCCGATAGCCACGGCCCAATTAAAAACTTTGAGCTTCAATGGTTGGGTTTGCACTTGCGCTAAAATTCCGG
>JBBKWD010000256.1:0-15941 GCA_037968775.1 Bdellovibrio sp. | reverse complement strand
CCTCTTGCAAGGACTGCAACCGTACAAAAGGCCATAAAACACGGGCTGAAATGGCCTTAGAGGACCTGAATTTGGGTCCGCAGGCCCCTAAAAATGATGATTCTAGGGAGGAATCCGAAGATTAATCCGCTCTTGAAGGCGGATAATCAGCCAAACGTGAGTCGTGAAGGGCCAAAATCCCTCGAAAACACCCCAGCGATGAAGCCGCGCAAAAGCCTGGCGAGTGAGTGCCCGGGGTTCCTTCAAAGACTGGCCTTGATTGAAGGTATTCAGGCAAATTTGATAGTAATTCATCATGTTACGCAACACATCACTCGGTTCGCCGGAAGAAAGTTGCGAAAAAAACATTAAAGTGGGATGAGCGTATGGACGAAATAAAATTCCGGAATTTTCGATCAGACCACAGATGTTTTCGCTGTGTGCCTTAAATCGGGTCTGTTGAGAGCTAAAATGGTTGTTCCGAATCATAAAGAACAGCCTCGAGTTTCTGTCATTTTCGTGTGTCCAATTCATTGAACACAATCCCCTTAAAACAACCAAGTCTTATAAAATTTCGAGCGCAAGGCGGGCTTTTCGCAAGGCGGCGATAGGTCTTTAGTCTTGCTTTGACTCGACGCGTTCGCGTTAACCTATGAAAGTCATTCATTAAAATTCGTTAACATCTCGTGAAGGGTTAAGCGACCGTGAGTAAAATTACTAAGAGTAGCACCGCTGAATATTTTGCGAAGAACCTCCAGCAAGTGGGGTTTTCGTCACCTTTAAAGGCCGTTTTAACGACCTTAAAAGAGGCTGTCGACAACTCCTTGGATGCTTGTGAGTCTGGTGGCATTCTACCAGATCTTTTGATTGAAGTTTCCAAGGTGGGAACTGGTTCCAGCAAAAACACTGATTTAATTCGTATCATTGTGGAAGATAACGGCCCAGGAATCGATGCCGAAGATTTGGCTCAGGTTTACGGAGAGTATTTGGCCTCTTCAAAGTTTGGCCGTGGACAGTGTTCGCGTGGTCAGCAGGGAATTGGTATTTCTGCAGCAACAACTTGGGCGCAGATGACAAACGCACGCGGTGTGAGTGTCATTTCAAAGACCAAAAAAATGCGCAAAGCCGTGTCTGCGCAAATTGATGTTGATATTAAAACTAATACGGGAACAGTTAAAAACAAAGAAACTATCGAATGGGATCGTGACCATGGCACTCGAGTAGAGTTTGCCTTAGACGGACGCGTTCAATTGAATGGTGACGGAGGACTTTTAACTTATATCGAAGGTACGATTCTTGTGAATCCGCACCTCACCATTACTTACAAATTGACCGATGCTGATTTCACAACAGTGAATCGTGTTAGTACCGAGGTTCCGCGCGTTCCCGAAGCGACTTTGCCACACCCTCACACCTTCAAGTTGGGTGAGTTTATTACCCATGCGACGCTTTTTGGAAAGGCACCACTTTCGAAGTTCTTAAAAACGGGTTTTTCCCGTATTTCAGATGCTTCTATCAAGGACTTTGTAAAAAATGGACTTCCGCGAAATATTTTGGAAAAACCGATTACCTCATTGAGTGAAGTGGACTTTAAAAAGGCCTTCCAAGCGGTGCAAAACACCGATTTGATGCCGCCGTCAACGCGTTCCGTTTTGACCGTGGGCGAAGAATCACTTTCTAAATCAATCACTCGTCTTGGCGAGATCGACTTTTTTGCAGTTGTGACTCGTAAACCACGTATTTGTGACTTTAAACCTGTCGTTGTCGAAGTGGCTTTGGCGCGGTTTAAGGGGCGGAATCAAGAATCCGATTCGTCCGTGACCTTGTTGCGTTTTGCGAATCGTGTACCTTTGCAGTTTGATAAATCGGGTTGCGCGATTACCTGGGCGATTGAGTCTGTGAATTGGAAATCTTATGGTTTAGGACAGCCGAAAGACAGCCTGCCCTTGGGGCCATATATCTTTGCTGTGTCCATCGTGTCTCCGTTCATCAAGTTTAAAAATGCCTCTAAGGAAACGATTGATGCCTCTGAAGAGTTGGTAGGCGAAATTCGCCTGGCCTTGATTCAAGCGGGTCAAAAACTTTCTCGTCATATCAAAAAAGAGACGAAGGAGGCAGATCTTGAAAGAAAGCTCTCTCATATCGAGCAATTCGGGCCTATTTTGGTGGAATGTTTGGCTCGATTGGTAAAAGCACCTGACGCTCGAAAAAAGCGGGCCGAAGAAGGTTTGAAAAAGCTCTTAGGTCGCGATTCTCAAGCCGCTATTGCCGATCTTGAGTCTGCAGAGGCGAAACTTCTGGAACAGAAAAAGCGCGAAAGAAGCAAAGGTATTGAACACGACTTTGAAGAAGACGTGATTACCAGAGAAGACCTTGTCGACGACGAAGAGTCGCCGCCGCAAGGGACGAAGAAGGTTGCTACAAAAAAAATAGCGACAAAAAAAGAAGCTAGCAAACCAGTTGCTACTAAGAAAACTACGGGGAAGAAGAAGTAAAAATGGCAAAGCTCCTTAGTATACGTGATTTAAAAATTGACATTCCTAAAGAGGCCCGCATCCTGGCAGATAAAATGTTGAAGGATTTGGAGAACTCTAAACGTCCTGTTCTGGAAGCGGTGAAAACCTCTCTGGACAACTGTTTGTACAATGCCAAAGTGGGTTACTTGACCCCTGGGGACAAGGTTGTTCGTACAGAACTGAATGTGTCTTCGGTGCAAAAGCTGGCCCGCGTGGTTTTTGTTCTTGAGATCCTTTTGAACAATTTGGACAAGGGTGCCGTCAATACCAAGCGTGAATTGTACTATATGTGCAAGGGCTTGATTAAAGGGAACTCTCGACTGAAGCCTTTGGATTTTGACGATCAGCCCGAGTCAGATGCTATTATCGATTTTATCGGTGATATGTTGGAAGTGTACCGTGAAGAACTTAACTGTTTTGCCAATGATCGTGGTGGACAGACTTATTCTCAGCAGCTGATTGTGACAGAGACTTTGTCAGATGGTGAGAAAGCAGTCGTGGATCTTTCCTCTCTAGGAACTTCACCTTTCCAGCCTAAAAATAAACCTCAGTCTTTAAAGCTCAAAGCTAAAAAGAAAATCGACTTCTGCTTAATCGTAGAGTCGGAAGGTACTGCCAATACATTGGTGACGATGGGTTTCACTCGTCGCAACAATTGTATCGTCATGGGTGCTCAAGGAGTTCCATCGAACGGTGTTCGTGGCTGGTCAAAGCTGATTCAAGACGAACTAGATGTTCCGATGTATTTCTTCGGAGATCTGGATGCGTACACGATGCAAAATATCTTCCGTACTTTGAAGGCGGGATCTGCTGCTTCTTTGATTCGAAATGCTGACTTCTCGGCGCCGAACGTAAAATTCTTAGGAGTTTTACCTGAAGACGTTAAAAAATACGATTTGCCTCACTACAAAGTGAAAGAGTCGGATCCGGTAGAAGCTCGGGCTTTGAAAAAAGCCAAAGATGCTTTGGAAAACGATCCCTTTTTCTTGGATAAGAAAAACAAGAATTTGTCAGACATCTTGCGCTGGTTGATCAAAGAAAAGATTCGTTGCGAGCAGCAGTCGTTCTTCTCTGTCGATCCTAATGATCCGATCAAGACTGAGAAAATCATACTTGAAAAAATCAAACGCGGTTCATACGTATAAACACCCGCGTTTAACCGGGGGCTTCGACGAGGTTTGAAAACTTAGGTTTTCGAACCTCCGGGGCACGCCCTCCTGGCTCGAAGTCGCCGCCGCCGTTGGCGTCGGTTCGCGCATCCATGCGCCGACTAAGGCCCCTCCACTTCGAAAACCTAAGTTTTCAAATCTCGCCGAAGCTTTGCTGAATCTCGCTTTTTTATACTTTTATTTTTTGGGTAGGGGACCTACTTGCGATTTTGCTTTTTATGGTAAAATCGCTTGGTAGTTTTTGCACAAATAGACTTTGAAGGTTCTGGCGTGCACGTTGTGGCGGAAGGTTTTTAGCTCTTGGGGTGTGCAGGAGTCGAATTTTGCGTATTGCATAGGGTCGGCGTCGTATTTTTCTGTTGTTACGACCAAGGCGTCTTGGCCTTCTAGGTTGTGCATTTCTTCCGCTGATTGCATCACTGTGTAGTGGCTGCGGGTTGAGTTGAGCATATAGATTTTTTGTTTTGAGCCCCACGTGCTTTGGGCTGTGATTTCATAGCGGAGGGCTGCCAAGAATGGTTTGTGGCCTATCTCTGCGTGGATTTCTCTCTGGCGTCTGTTGATAAAACGGCCCAACTCTTCCCAGCCTGTGAATTCGTTGCTGAGGTCGTAGGTGGTTTTCCATTCGGCTTTCGGGCTGAAGAAATGAAAAGCTGTCGGCATCCATGGGTAAATGAAGGGTGTGTAGCAAATGATTGCTAACGGGATAAAGAATCCTAGGATTCCCCAGGTGTAAACTTTGCTGCGGGCTTTGACGATTCTGCGGGCGCCCCATCTAAGGCCTTGAGACCAAATGAAGCCTGCGCCCATCAGCAACACTGTACAGACGGCACCACTCCAGTGGGGTTTGTATTCGGCAAATAAAGGCTGAATATAGAAAATCAAAAGTGACGGGGCGCTGATGCACAATAGAAAGCGCCAACGAGCTTCGGATCGTTTCAAAAATGATGTTACAAATGTTAGAGCGATCAGGGCGTACAAAAAAGGTGTGTAGAATAAAAGTTGGGCAACAAAGAAAACCAACCATCTTTCCAGATTGATTTGGCCTCCGCCTGTGTGTCGGTCATGGAACTGATATTTAAATCCTGGCCAGTCGTGTTGGATATTCCAGATGAAGATAGGAGAGCACAGGATCGTCGCAATTAAAAAACCAACCCAAGGCCAAGGAGTGAGGAGATCTCTGCGTCGTGAAGGTGTAGCGAGCAAATAAAGACCAAATCCCGGAGCTAAGAGAGCAATGATAAATTTTGAATTCAGGCCGAGGCCCATCAGGACGCCGAGCCATAGCCAAGTTTTTTT
The DNA here is from genome assembly GCA_037968775.1 of Bdellovibrio sp. GTDB lineage: Bacteria > Bdellovibrionota > Bdellovibrionia > Bdellovibrionales > Bdellovibrionaceae > Bdellovibrio. Next base: position 10,978 of record JBBKWD010000256.1, on the reverse strand, counting down.
TGTGGTCCATGCTTTGCCGTCCTCGCGGACTCCTTGCCAGAAAACATAGGTGGCCGCCATAAAGCAGAGCATGAAGGGAGGTTCCGGAGACGCCACATAGCCGCCAAAGCCCCAGAAGGGTGACCACAGTAAAACGAAACCGACGAACAGGGCGGCACCTTCGTCGAACAAATCCTTTGTCAGCTTGTACAGTAAAACAATAGTGCCGACAAAACATAGATAGCCGGGCAAGCGAACGCCTAGAATGGTGTCGCCCAAAAAGTAGGTCGAAATCGCTTCCAGCCAGGCAATCATTCCCGGGTGATCAAAGTACGAGAGCTGCAGATCTTTGATCCAAGACCAGTGATAGGCTTCATCGTCAATCAGACCGATGTTGAGAGAAAAAAAGGCTCGAAAGCCCAGTGCCAAAATAAATAACAAAATTATTTTTTGAGAGGACTGAAGTCTATTCCATGAATCGCGAATCATGCGGCACTCCAATGGGCTTTATGGCGTTTGAGCATCAAGTAGTCCTAATGCTTTGCGGTCGCGGTGGCAATAAGTCCCGGATATGACCAGTGGTGTAATCGTCGCTTTGTTGCCTTACCATGCGACTTCGTTAGACTTGAGACTATGGCGAGTATCACCGTTAAAAAAAAAATGATCCTAGGGTGTTTGATGAGCTGTCTGACGAGTATCGGATGCCAAAGCTCCCCGTATTATGATCCTAAAAAGCCGCATCATGGGAAAAATGGCTTTTTGAACAACTATGATAATTCTCCAAAGGCGAGCTTTTTTAAGTGGCAGTGGGAACGTTTTTTTTCGTCTTCAGACGAGCCGGAGTTTAAGCCTGAACTGGTGCAAACGGACTTGAATTTCCTTAAAAATAACCGTCAGCAAAGAACTCTGACCTGGATTGGACATGCTTCTTTTTTTATTCAGATCGAAGGCTTAAACATTCTGACGGACCCTGTTTTTTCAGATCGAGTTTCGCCTGTCAGCTTTGTCGGGCCAAAGCGTCAGGCACCCTTGCCCTTTCTAATCCACGAGCTTCCGGCTGTAGATCTAGTTGTTATTTCTCACAATCACTATGACCATCTTGATTTGGCGAGTTTGAAGGTTTTGTCAGCTCGTGACTCAAAGACCCTTTTTTTGGTGCCCTTGGGCCTTGAGAAGTTTCTGCGACGCGAAGGTATTCGAAATGTACGCGAAGTCGATTGGTGGGATGAGGTCGAAGTCGACGAGTTAACTGTGACGCTCACGCCGGTGCAGCATTGGTCCTCACGGGGGCTTTTTGATCGCAATGAAAGTCTGTGGGGCGGGTGGCATTTTAAGTCGGAAAAATCGCGAATCTTTTTTGCCGGCGATACGGGATACTCAAAAGATTTTAAAGATATTTATGAAAAGCTGGGTGCTGTCGACTTGGCCCTGTTGCCGATCGGGGCCTATGCGCCTGAGTGGTTTATGAGCAAAAACCATGTGAACCCTCAGGAAGCTTTGCAAATTCATTTTGATTTAAAAGCCAAAAAATCGATAGGGATGCATTGGGGAACTTTTCGTTTGAGTGACGAAACCATGATGGCTCCAGCGGAAGTGTTGGCAATGGCGCTAAAAGCAGCTCAGTTGTCTCCAGATGTTTTTGAGACTATGAAGCACGGTGAAACGCGTGTTTTAGAATAAAAGGGTCCTTCCGTGGACCTGCTCAATCATCCTGATCACTCAATAAAATGTTTTGAGTGATCAGCTTACGAGTGAAGGCCCGAGATGGGGATATGTATTTTTGTCGGGTTAATTTCTTTTTTTGCGGGATTGCTGGCGATGCTCATCGTGCCATTTTTTTCGTTCAGAAACAGCGTGTTCGAGTTCATATTTTTTTGATGGCAAGCTTTGTAGGGCAGCACGAAGCTGGCTGTGTAAAGGTAATAAACTTAACCCTGAAGTCAGCAGATCCGAGTAGCTCTGAGCAAAGGCACTGCGGGATGCATCTTGATTAAAGAGTAGGCGTTCAATTTCAAATCTTGCAATGGCCGCGTGTTCTTCGTCAATTGACTCAAGCTCCGTCATGATGTCGATGTCTGCCATCAAGCTGGTGAGTTCGCGCAGCCAAATATAGCGATCTGAATTCATCAAAGCTTGAAACCATTCAATGGCCGCGGCTTCTTTGCCGATTTCTTGATCGAACTGTGCCTTAAGAGAGTTGAGAAGTTCTTTTTGCAAAGACCAGAGTGCCTGTCGAGCTGTGAGAGCATTTGAAAGTAATGTGGTATCGGGCATAAGGGCCTCCTCCGAATATGGCCCGATGCTAGCTGATTTTAAACGGGGATGCACTCATTTTTGCAAAAGGTCAGAGGTCAAAAAGACCCCTGACGTATTCGAAGTGAATTTTTATCGGCAGCGTTTCCACTGTAAGTGATAAATCAGACCTGAGGAGATGTCGGCACTGTCGACCATGGCTAATGTTTGGTCGCCTCGGCCATTCGATCTCGCCATCATGGATGTATTCACCCGAAGATTGACGCTGGTGCCACAAGGAGTCCAAACCAAAGTTTCCGCGATCAAGCCGTCAGACAATGAAAAGTTGTCGTTGTAAGGTCCAACGAAAGTACGAGAGATTCGAGGGCCTCGGGCACCAGCCCAAAAATATTCGGCATCAAACTTGGCCATGCCTCCACGGGGAACTAAATTGTACCCGCGATAGTCCACTTGAAAAACGGCGACACTATAGCCTTGGGGAACTTGGACAGGAACCGAGATGTTGCAAGACTTCCTGTCGAGGGTTCGTCCCGTGATGCTACCTGCTTCGGAAATATAGCTATCAAATAAAATACTTAAAGCGGAGCGATCTGGACTGACTGTCACGCTGGCAGTTCCACCTGGGCACCCATTGCCACCATAGGCCGGTTGCCCGAGTTTCAATTCCTGTGCTTGCGACTGTAGAGTTAGAACCGACAGCGCTATGAAAATTGTTGATAATAAGCTTCTAGACATAGAATCCCCCTTGTTACTTTTTGTAACTGGTATTGTTTTGGTTTGTGCAAAAAACTATTTAATTATGGAAATCGAGGTGGTCGCCCCCCGCCGGGTGGTTTCGGAGTTCGTGGCTCGCCCGGATCGGTAGGAGTTTGGGACGGAGGTGGTCTGACCCCTGAGGGCGTACAGGTCCTCCAGGCTAGTTGGTAATTTTGCGATTGCAGGACTCCATCTACACTGTCGAGAGTGATTTGGGCCATGAGTTGCGATGAGACATTGAAGTTTCGGCTCATTAGAAAAGTAGTGAGGAAAAGTGTTTGTGTGCCGTTACTGCTGCAATCCGCCCATGGGACGACTCGCTGGTCCAGAGTATGGCGAATAAAATAGTTTTTTTCAACGGGACCCCGAAATTCTGTGGCGCGAAAGCTGTAGCGACCACTATTCTCGTATCCAGGCCTTTCATTGCGTGGTTTGCTGCCGTCGAAAGAATAAAGTGCCTGGTGGGTCGCCATTGTATTGGCGTCTGCGTAAACGAAGCCGCGATAGTCTGCTTGAATGACAGCCATGCTCCAACCACGCGGAACTTGAAAAGTAATACGCAGTTCGCAAAGTAGACGAGATATAGGATTGTAGAGGTTGGATTCGGAGATAAAATTATCCAAGAGCAGAGAGAAGTTGGAGCCATCGGGAGAAATGTTGGCGTGAAAGCTTCCCTGGGGGCAGCCACTGCCAACGGCTTGTATGTTTTGAATACGTACACCTGGTGGATTCGCGGACCAGGCATTTATTGAAAAAATAGAAAGCAAGGCGATGATTCGCCACGACGAAGTATTCATTTTCCCCCTCCAGGTATCAGTGACAATTGTCACTTGGAAATCAGGTAGAGCAAAAAATAGGCCACGGTTAATTGGCCAATTTGGCACTCGTGCAAAGGTGGAGAAGTTAAAATTTTCTTTAGAAATGGGAAAAGTATCATTCGCTCTTTCGGGTGCAAGTGAGCTTTGTCGATGACTGAAACTGTGCGAAATATCTTGCTAGTGCTGAAGCCTTCGACTTCAGCCGTCAGACAAGCGTGGATTTTTTTGAAGTGATATTTTGAGGTTTCATTTTCTTTAACTTCAGTAGTCGTAGTCGTTTATACAAAGATCTTAATGCAAAAGTTCGGAGCGGGAAGATAGGGGTGCAGATCGAGGGAGTTATGGAAGGGGCGAGGACGAGATATATAAAGTAAGCCCGGGACTATAACCAATTGAAACCACAGTGTATTTAAGTTGAATTCGGTGCTTGGGTATTGTTGGAGGAGACTTCAATCAGCGTGCCAAGGTACGCGGGTTGAAATAAGCGAAAATATCGATGTGGTTGCGATTGTAGGTTCGTGAGAATGTTTTTAAATGAAAAAGGTCCATAGCGGGTTGGTGTTTTCTTACTCTCTGGTATTCATCAGCAGGACTTTCTGATACAAGCTTACCAATGGGTGGAAAAAAGAAGTGGATGATGTGGGCACAGCTGATTCTTGTGAAGGGAGTCCTGCTGTTTTTTGTTCTGACTCTCGGGTCCGTGCTGCTCTATCGGTTTGCTCGGGTTCCCGTGACTCCGTTAATGGTCTTGCGATCTCTTGAATCTTTAGGGAGTGAAAAGTGGATCGGAATCGATAAGGAGTGGGTTTCTTTAGAAGACATTTCCCCCGCGGTTCAAAGAGCCGTTTTGAAGGCCGAAGACTATCGTTTCTTTGAACACAACGGCTTTGATTTTAAGGCTATTCAGAAGGCTTACAAATACAATAAAACCCATAAAAAGCTAAAAGGTGCCAGCACCATTTCTCAGCAAACAGCAAAGAATGTTTTTCTTTGGCCACACCGTGATTGGATTCGAAAAGGTCTTGAAGCTTATTACACTGTTTTGATAGAATTTGTTTGGCCCAAGGATCGTATCATGGAGGTTTATCTCAATGTGATTGAGTTAGGTCCCGGCGTCTATGGAGTGGAAGCGGCTTCGCAAAAATATTTCCGCAAGTCCGCAAAAAAAATTAATACCTATGAGGCCTCATTGATCGCGGCAGTTCTGCCGAACCCTCTGCGATTTCGCATTGATCGACCGTCGCGCTATGTACAGCATCGCCAACGGCGCATACAATATCGTGTGGCGCCACCCTTGCCAAAAGCTGAAGCCGCCCTTTTTGAGTTCTGGGACTGGAAACTAGGTCGTGACGACGACTGAATTCTCAGACTGAGACAGTTGCATTCATGATTTCCACCTGCAAAATAAAATCCTTTTAACGGACTTTTTGGAGTAGGGCTTAGCACTTTCATTATGAGACACAAATAATCAGTTTTTAGATTGAAGAAGAGCCACTTTTATCACGATAAGTAATTATCGATGAAGGTGGGGATTTGATGAACTTGCGGCAGCTTTTGGGAGTGGTATTTTTTATGGCGATGCTATATGGCGCCTACCATGTGCTGCAAAATTTTTCACAATCCGGACACAAGGAATCCGCTTCCTCGGTCGCCCCAGAATCTGAAGAGTCCACTTCCAGTGCTTCTTTTAATTCGCCACAGCCTGCGCATCAAAATGGGCCCACGCAAAACAAAGTTTTTAAACAGCCCATAAAATCTTTTAACAGTGCTTCAGCGAAAATGGTTTCACGAAACTTGCACGGCCCGCTTGAAGGCGTGTCTCCAGTGGTCAAACGAAAAGTTTCTGAAACGGAACTCGTTCGATTGGAAGCTCTGCCGGCAGAAAGTCATTGGAAATTGGTGTCGACCTTAGTGGCTGTGCCCGTGGCCAACGTTACCAAGGCAGAGCGTGCCTCCGCGGAAGGGGAGCTCAGTGGGTTTGTGATCTTTGATGCCCCAGAGGGACAGATTCGTGAAAGAGATCTCTCGTCTTCAGGCCCCTTAGTCGTTTATAATTCCCGTAACAAGAGCTATGGTATTTTAACGGGTAATCTCGAACTAACACTTCATAACTCTCAAGATATTCAACTTGTGACCAGAGACTATCGCTTAGCTGTGCGAGATTCTTTTTCTGAAATTAAATTATTCTTCGTTGTTCCTCAGGCAGGCAGTTCAAATCTGCAACAAGTTAAGTCAAACTTGGAGCGTGATTCACGAGTCGCTGATGTGGAACTTGAGATTGTGAGTCATCAGTATGCTAAGAACTAAAAGCAGATGGATTCTATCTTTGGTGGGGGCGGCGGTGGTGACAAGTACCTTGTTCACGAATTGCAGCGAGGGGGGATTTTCACCCAGTGCTCCCAGAGTTGCAGGAACAGGTGGCGCACTCATTGGGACGGATGGGGATCCTCTGATTTCTTATGCATGGCACTTGAACAATACCGGACAAAAAGTTTTTTCCTCCAGTGCCGGAGTTGCCGGGAATGATTTGAATCTAGAAGACACTTGGCTCAACGGAATTTACGGCCAGGGAATTCATATTTTGATTTCGGATGATGGCGTTGAAGATACGCATGTCGACCTGACTGAAAATTTTAATTACGATAATTTTTCAAAAGACTATGGACTCGCGGCCCCCTATATTTCTGCAAGGGCAGCTCCGAAAGCCATAGGTGACAATCATGGAACGGCGGTCGCCGGACTGATTGCCGCCGTGGCAGGTAATGGTAAGGGCGCACGTGGAGTGGCGCCGAAGGCCCAGGTGTCAGCCACAAATTTTCTTTCGGATGATATTTCCCAAACCACGGCCGTTGTTGTGGATCAGGCGCGTGGTGACGCGGATATTTTTAATATGAGCTGGGGCGGGACGCAGAACACTTTAAAAGCACCCATTACTGGATTTGAAAATCAATTGCGCTTTGGAGTGACGAACGGCAGAGCTGGCAAAGGTGCTATATATGTTAAGGCTGCCGGTAATGAATTTACGATCAATTGCTTGGGAACTACCAATACCGAGTGTTTGGGGAACTCTAACTTTGCACCGGAAAACACCAACCCCTTTATGATTATTGCAGGGGCCTTAAATGCACAGGGTCTTTCTGCCAGCTATTCTTCGGCGGGTTCCAATCTTTGGGTGTCCTCTTTCGGCGGCGAATTCGGTTATGACTCACCAGCGATGGTGACCATTGATCGTACGGGGTGTTCAGCGGGCTTTGCGACTTCCAGTTCAAGTGCTAAAGTTCCATTTGAAAAAGGTCAAAATGGCAATACCTCTTGCTCTTATACAGCGACATTCAATGGAACTTCGGCGGCTGCTCCTGTTTTGTCAGGTGCTGTAGCATTGATTCTGTCAGCAAATCCCAGTCTCACGTGGCGTGATGTAAAATATATTTTGGCAAAAACAGCCACGCCGGTAAACTATGTGACTACGGGTAATATTTCTCATCCTCTTGGTGACTCCGTACCGATGGGTTACAGTTGGGAGCAACCCTGGATTATGAACACGGCGGGTTTTCCATTTCACAATTGGTATGGCTTTGGCCGCGTCAATGTGGATGCGGCCGTGGCCTTAGCAAAAAGTTATACTTCGTCGTTAGGCACCTATGTGGAGACCTCTTGGGCGCATGAGGCAACGGGTTTAAGTTTGGCAGTTCCAGACAACAGTGCCTCGGGTGTGGCAAATACCTTAAGTGTCGCGCAAGCTTTGAAAATTGAATCAGTCCAACTGCGCCTGTGGGTCACTCATGCGGATCTTTCGGAAATTGCGGTGGAGCTGACCTCACCAGGTGGCACCAAAAGCATAGTCGTGAACATGCGCAATGCAATGACGGGCCTGACAAATTACGAGGGCGATGTTTTGCTTTCAAATGCGTTTTTTCAAGAAAGTTCTGCTGGGACTTGGACGCTGCGGGTGCTCGATGGCAAAGTCGGTAACACGGGTACACTGACACGTTGGGGATTGAATTTCACAGGCTCTTACTAACACTCTTATTAGCTCCTCGTTCAACGTCTAGTTCTCGTTTTCACAAGTCCCACAAGGTACTCAGTTCTGATTCTTATCGCTAAAATAATAGAGCGGAGGAATCACCAGCGTGGATATACAGCAGTATCGTAAGAATAAAGAACAGCAGCGCCTTCAAGAACCGCTCTTTAGAAACCTTTGCACAACTTGCATCCAACCTGAATTCAGCTGTTACTGCGGAGATATACAAAAATTCAATCCGCAAATAGATTTTGTGATTCTGATTCATCCGATTGAAGTACGTCGGAGAATTGCCACGGGTCGTATGTCCCATCTGTGTTTGGAAAACTCAAGCCTCGTCATGGGGCAGGACTATTCGGCAAATACGGAAGTGAATAAATTGATTCAAGATCCAGATAAGCACTCGGTGATATTGTATCCGGGAATGGAATCACAGAATTTAACGCCGCTGTCGTTGACAGAGCGGCAAGAGCTTTTTCCGAAAGATAAAAAGCTGCAAATATTTGTGATCGATGGAACTTGGGCGACGGCTCGCAAGATGGTGCGTCTGAGTTCGAATTTAAATACCTTGCCACGCATTTGTTTTACGCCCGAAAAGCCTTCGAACTTCCGGGTTCGCAAACAGCCTCATCCGGCCTGTTATTCCACTTTAGAGGCGATACATCACACCATTGAACTTGTGGGACCAAGTCAGGGCTTCAGCACCGCCAACAGGGACCACGATAAGTTGATTCACGCCTTTGATTCGATGGTGGAGCGTCAGTTGGAATGTATTCGCAGTCACAATGATCAGACCGGCGCCGTGAGTTATCCTCGAAAAACCCGCTGCACGCCGCGACTGCCAGCAGAGACGCGATCGGCCTGATTCTCGACATTTTCCACAAGGGCTTCTGTGTAGGAAATACATAGGATCTAAAAGTAGGCAGTCGCAGGTTTTAATTTCTGATAAAACATCAGCCTATGCAGATCCAACGGGTGTTTCTATTTATTTTTCTTTCTCTGATGATTTCAGCTTGCAGCTATCCGATGGAGCAACTGGGTTTCTTTAAAACTTCGGTCCTGGGAAAAATCTCAACACTCTCTCAATTTGGTGATAAGAATGTCGACTTCAGCGTCGTGAAGTCGACGGCATTGAGCACTTGTTTAGAATGTCATTCTGCGGGGAAGCGAGCGATGGCCACAGAAGAGTTGGCCTTTGAACAGCGCACAGAAATTCTGGAAACCATTCGAAACGGATCTATGCCTCCAAAAGCCAGTGGCTATCAATCAATGAGCGAATGTGATCGTAAGATTCTAGAAACCTGGATTGATGATAAAACTCAAGGGCGTGCCCCGGCAGTGAAAGTGCGTGAACTATCAGCCTGCGGAAATATCCAGGCTCCCATTCAAAAGCCGAAGATTGATTTCGCCGTCCTTGAACTGAATTTTGAAAACGTTAAAAGAGAAATCATTGCGCCAAAGTGCTTGTCCTGTCATGCAAAGGATTCGGATGGTTATCAGTACGCCTTGGAAGACCTACAAAACATCAAGGACAACGATTTGATCGCGGGGACTGCTGACGAAAGTGATCTGTATAATGTCCTGATTCCAGGGCGTAAAAAGTACTTCATGCCGCCAAAAAAATCGGGTATTCCGGCCTTGTCAGTCGATGAGGCCGACTTCATAAAGCGTTGGATTGATTCTGGCGCTAATTAGCTTCGAAAGTGCAATTTTTTGCGTGATTCAATGGCCATTTATCAGTAGGTTCCCGGGCAATGAGTTCAGGCAAGGTTTTATTTTTTTTAGTCTTTCTTTTGGCTTTTAAAGTTCAAGCCGCAGCGCCAGATTGGAGTCAAGGGGCCTTAGTTCCCCCAAACGGAAGAACCCATATTTTAGGCCTCTCGCCCGAATTGCAAATTCAATACGAAATAGCCGGTAAAATTCACGCTCAAATTTATCCAGTCACTGTGACGGGTGTATTGCCGCCTTATGAACCCATTAAAAGATTTATAGAAGACAAGTCTTGGAATCCTCTGAAAGAACTCTTGCACAAGGCTGTTCAAGGCGTGACAGGATTTAAGACTTTTGATTCGATGCTAAAACGATTGGGACTCTTTCCATACCCTTTGGAGTCTGAAACGGGTGTATATGCGGTGCCTTATCCCGAGGGCGTGCGCCCCCATTACCGACAAGGTTTTGGAATTATAGAGCGTGGAGGGGCCCGAGGCTTTACGTTTTCCTGCGCCGCCTGTCACACGTCTGAGTTGTTTGGAAAAACAGTTCTGGGGATGAGCAATCGATTCCCGAGAGCCAATGAGTTTTTTGTTAAATCTCAATCTATTACGTCTTATTACAACTCTTGGCTCTTTCAGAACTGGACTCAAGCGAGTGCGCAGGAATCGCAGCTGATGGATGAGTCGGTACAAAGTTTAAAACGTGTATCAGTTAAACAACCTTTGGTATTGGGTTTGGATACATCCTTGGCACAAGTGGCCCTGTCCCTGAATCGTCGGAATCTTGACGCTTACGCTACACCTTCTCGTAGATTTGAAAAGCATCCTCGAGTGGATGAATTCTTAGATACGTATCCGGCAGATTCGAAACCTGCGGTGTGGTGGAATCTCAAATATAAAAATCGTTGGCTTTCTGACGGCAGTGTTGTTTCGGGGAACCCTATCTTCACTAATATTATCTGGAATGAAATCGGCCGCGGGGCTGATCTAAAAGAGTTGGAAAGTTGGCTGTCTCGGAATCAAAAAACCGTCGATGAAATGACAGCGGCTGTGTTTGCCTCTGAAGCTCCACGGATCACTGATTTTTATCCCGCAGAAAAAATTGAACTAGATCGCGCCCAAGCCGGTGAAGTCATCTATCAATTAAGCTGCGCACGTTGCCATGGTACTTATAAAAAGGCTTGGGATCTTGAAAATGCGGAAGATCTTTCGCATGCAGAAAAATTGCGCACGGTGAAAGTGATTCCGAAAAAGAACACGCCCGTTGAAGAGGTGGGGACGGATCCTTATCGGCGCTGGGGCATGAAATCCTTGGAGCAGTTGAATGATCTGGCGATTTCTAAAGCCAACGGTATTGTCATTGAGTCTCAAGTCGGTTATGTGGCGCCTCCCTTGGTTGGAATTTGGGCTCGCTGGCCTTACTTGCATAACAATTCTAT
>JBBKWD010000255.1:0-3297 GCA_037968775.1 Bdellovibrio sp. | reverse complement strand
CAGTCCATGCATGCGGCCTACCACGCCATGCGCCTGGTCAGTTCGGGCCTGAAGGCCCGCTTCGTGGTGGCCAATGTGCAGGAAGCGCCCAACCTCTACGAACTGGTGGTGGCACACGACCCCGACGTGCTGCACGAGGTGAGCGATGCCGCCGGCCACGATCTGGTCCGCCCGGCAGTGGCGCTGCTGACGTCGGCCAGCCAGCTGGTGGAGCAGGTGGTGGTCAGCGGTGACCCGGCCCACACGCTGCTGGAGCTGGTGGAGAGCCACGAGTGCGATGCGGTGATCATGAGCGCTCACGGAAGCGGTGAGAGCGATCGCGGCCTGGGTTCGGTGGCACAGCACCTGGTGCAGCACTGCCCGGTGCCGGTCACCATCGTGCGGCCGGCCCCCACCGAGGCGCCCTGACCTGCCGGTCGTCAGGCTTGCAGGGTGAAGAAGAACGTGGTGCCTTCGCCCGGGACCGAGTGGGTCCAGATGCGGCCACCGTGGCGCGAGACGATGCGCTTGACGATGCTCAGCCCGATGCCCGACCCGCTGAACTCGGCGTCGCTGTGCAAGCGGTTGAACGGAGCGAACAGCCGCTCGGCGAATTTCATGTCGAAGCCACAGCCTTCGTCGCGCACGAAGAACACGGTGCCTTCTTCCAGCACGAAGCCGTCCACCTCGATGCGGGTGATGTCCTTTTTCGCGCTGAACTTCCAGGCGTTGCGCAGCAGGTTGTCGATCACGCAGCGCACCAGTGTCGCGTCCGCCAGTGCCTGAAGACCGGGCGCGACCGTGACCTCGGCCCGCCTCCCAGGCTCGGAAGCCAAGAGCGATTCGACGAGCTCGCTGGCGATCTGGCTGATGTCGACCTTCGTGAGGTTCATCGCCGAACGCGACAGCCGCGACATTTCCAGCAAGGCATCGATCAGGTCGCCCATGCGGATCGCCGAAGAACCCATGGTCTGCAGCAGTTTGATGCCCTGGTCGCCCAGGCCAACTGCATAGTCTTCGACCATCACCGAACTCAGTCCTGCAATGGCCCGGATGGGCGCCCGCAGGTCGTGGGCGGCTGAGTAGGTGAAGGTCTCGAGTTCGCGCAGGCTTTGTTGCAACTCACTGGTGCGCTCGCTCACCTGTTGCTCCAGACGGTCGTTGAGCTGGCCCATGCGGATCTCGGCGGTCTTTCGCTCGGTGATGTTCTGAACGATCCCGCTCAGGCGGCGGCCGGGCAGCGGGCTGGCGTCAATCTTGATCCAGCGGTCATCCTGGCCTTCGTGCAGCACGCGAAACTCTTCACTGAACTTGTGCGACCGCGCGGTGGACTCTTCCATCTGGACGGCGATCGCAGGCCGATCCGCCTCGTTCACGCTGGACAGAAATTCGGCCAGCGTGAGCGCACGGTCGACGGGATGGCCCATCAGGCTGGCCGAGTTGTCCGACAGGCGCAAGTGGCCGCTGGCGCAGTCGAACTCCACCGTGCCCATGTGGGCCGCATCCAGTGCCTGCTGCAGCAGCTGCTGGCTTTCGGCCAGTGCTTTTTCCACCGTATGGCGCTCCAGTGCCATCTGGATGGTGGCGTGCAGCTCGCGTTCGGAGAACGGCTTGATGAGATAGCCATAGGGGCGCGTCTTGCGCGCACGCTCCAGCGTTGAGTCTTCCGAATAGGCGGTGAGGTAGATCACCGGCACCGGGCCCGTCTCGTGAATGCGCGCGGCCACCTCGATGCCGTCCATCGCGCCTTCGATGTGGATGTCCATGAGGATCAGGTCTGGGCGGGCATGCGACAGCAGCGCCAGCGTCTCGGAGCCCGAGACCGCCACGTCAGGCACGTGGTAGCCCATGTGCGAGAGGCGCTGCTGCAGGTTGAAGGCGACGATGCTTTCGTCTTCGACGATCAGGATGTGGGCGGAGGTGTTCATGACTTGTCGCCCATGCGAAATTTCAGCGTGAATCGGGTGGGGTTGCCGCGCTGTACGTCCAGTTGTCCATGCAGCTGGCGGGTGAGCAGGTGCACCAGTTGCAGACCGAGCGAGTCGGACTTGGCCAAGTCCATGTCGGGCGGGATGCCCTGGCCGTCGTCGCTGATCGAGAGCTCGACCGCCTGTTCCTCGTCCTGACGAATCTCCACCAGGACGGTACCGCTTTGATCGTTCGGAAAGCCATGTTTGAGCGCGTTGCTCACCAGCTCGTTAACGATCAGCCCGCACGGAATGGCCTCGTTGATCGGCAGCTTCACGTTGGTTGAGCGGATGTCGATGCGCACCTGCCTTGAGCGGGCGCCGTACGACTCGGTGAGACGTGGCAACAGCTCGCCCAGAAAGCGCTGGAAGTCGACCTGGGCGAAGTTCTGCGACTGGTAAAGCGTCTGGTGGATCAGTGACATGGACCGGATGCGGTTCTGGCTTTCGCGCAGCAAATCCACCATCTCGGTGTCGACGATCTTGAGGGCCTGAAGATCCAGCAGGCTGTGGATCACCTGCAGGTTGTTCTTCACACGGTGGTGCACTTCCTTGAGCAGCAGGTCTTTCTGCTGCAGCGCCTCCTGGATGCGCTTTTCGCTCAGCTTGCGCTCGCTCAGGTCCAGGATCACCGACAGGATCATCGGCCCCTCACCGGTTTCCACCGGGTTGATGCCGATCTCCACCGGAAACTCGCTGCCGTCCTTGCGCAGCCCACTGAGGTCGCGGCCGGCGCCCATGGGCCGGGCACTGGGTTCGGCCAGGAAGCCGCCGCGGTAGCCAGGGTGTTTGTGGCGGTAGCGCGAGGGGATGAGGACTTCGACCTTCTGCCCGATCAGCTCTTCGCTCTGGTAGCCGAAGGTGCTTTCGGCCAGTTCGTTGAGCCGGATGATTTCACCGCCCTTGTTGACCACGATCATGGCCACGGGAATTCGGTTGAAGGCTTGCCCCAGATACTCATCAAGCGCAATGCGCTGGCCAGTCATCGATACCTCCTCTAAGCGAACCCGGCTCCGCACGCACTTCTGCGGGCTGGCCTTGTTCCAATGGGGCCTTGTGTGCGGAAGGCCCAACCTGTTTTCCCCTGCCGCTCGAAGTGTACGCTGGCAAGCCCCTTTGATGCATGCCGATGCGCTGCGTTGCAGCAGGATTCTGTGGCCTTTCAAGCTACCTGTTTTCGGTTGTCGAGTCGGAAGATCTTCACCGCGTCGTTCATCACGCGAGCCTGTGCTTGCAGCGAGCTGGCGGCCGCCGACAGTTCCTCGACCATGGCCGAGTTCTGCTGGGTGACCGAATCGAGTTGGCCCACCGCCTGGTTGATCTGCGCCAGCCCCATCGACTGCTCGTGCGT
>JBBKWD010000254.1:0-4044 GCA_037968775.1 Bdellovibrio sp. | reverse complement strand
CCCTGAGAGCACCCTCTCAGGACTGCCGTTTGAGCAGTGTAATTCGTAGAATAGAGGACCGACTCGAAAACGGAGTCGCAAAAGTCTTCTCATCGAGATGAGAGTCGCAATCAAACCGTAGATCCAACAACGTCGGCAGGAGAAAAAAAGTTTTCGAGCATAAAAAAAAGCCAAGCACTAAGCTTGGCTTTTCTATTTTCTATATCAGAATCTTTTACTTTTTCTTCTTAAACACAAAAGTGCCATTAAAGATAATCGGTCCAGCTTGCATTTCCCCGACATACTCATCATTAACAAGAACGCCCATAAAGGTCGCGCGATACTTCGAGGAGTTGAACACTGGTAAACCCTCAAGTTCAAGACGACGAGGTGTCACATCAAGATTGTAAGAAGCCCTGAGTGTTAAATCAGTGACACGCGAGTTGTCATCAGATCGAGCAAAGTTACCTAACAAAACTGGAATCGGAACCGTGCGCCCAGCAACAGTTTCAGATTGGACATTCAAGGTCATTGTCGCCTTGAAGGGCTTTGCAGTTGAGCTTGTTGGAGTAATGACACCTTCGTAAACCCCAGCAACCTCTTGTAGCTGTTTGCGAAGTCCATCCGCGTACCGAATGTCGTCGTTCACGTCAGGTGTTGAGGCCTCACTCGTCGTGCGCACAACATCGAAAACACCTAGGAAACCAGTGCTCGACTTCGCTTCACCCGAAAGTCGTTGACCCGTCATCCGAGTGTTTAAAGATTGAATTTCATCAGCCTTCAATTGGCTTTCCAATTTAATGTTGGTCAGAATGACCTCGCCAGAGGAGGGAATGTAAACTCCATTGTACTGTTGAGTAAGACCAACCGGAGCGATTTTTTTAAGTGTCGCTTTCAATTTGGGCACCATCACGACAGCCCCGTTGGCATTCGGCTGACTTTGGGGCTCATCTTTCCAATAAATTTCTAAGGCAACATCTTGATAGCCATTTGAAGTCGACACAGTGCCGGCATAGGTGCCCTTGATCTGATCATAAGAGTTGATCAAAAGCTGGCGTTGCTCCTGCTCATTTGCATCGTAAAGATTCGATTTATCTTTTTCAAAGGCACAAGCCGAAAGAGCTGTTGTGACTGTAATTAATAGGATTTGTTTCAGCATCATCCGATCCCTCACTTTACATTTACATCTGTGGCGCGTTCGTCAGCGATCAATTCATCGCGAACGGAAGCCCACTCATTAAGAGCAATATGGTATTCACCCATCGCGCGCAAATAAACGATCTCAGCATTGAAAAAGTTATTCATTGCAGTGATGAGCACGGAAATATCCGTACGGCCTTGGTTATAAGACTTATTCAAATCACGCACGGCCTGGTCACGGAAACCTTTTTGGCGTTCCGCACTGATGGCAACGGCATAGGCGGCCTGGGCGCGGCGTTCAGCCTGTGCTTCAAGATCTGTCGTTTCACTCAGTTGGCGCTTCAATTGCGTTTCGTTGAGGTCTTTCTGCAGCTTACGATTGATGATGGTCTCGTTCTGTAGGTCCGATCCAAACTGATAGGTCAAGCGCAGACCCGTATAGTAGTTTGGACGAGATCCTCCGCTTAGCTGTGAAAAAGAGTTTTCTGCTGACTGATCAGCTCCGCTTGTTGAAAAGCTTCCGACAAAATCTAAGAATGGATAACTGTTCGACTCTGCCGCAGAAAGGTTTTCACTTGCTGCATCCGTTTTGAGTTTCAGTGAACGAATGGCTCTTAGAGTTTGAGGGTCCTTTGGCGTCAGTACGGGAACCGTTGGAATTGTCGTTGGAACTTCAAATTTAACTTCGGTACCTGGTTCAAGCCCTAAAAGAGTCACAAGATCTTCTATGTTTTTGAGATACTCTATCGACGTCGTTTTTACGAGTTGTTCTCGACCTTCGAATTCAGCTTGAATTTGGGGAAGGTCGCCCGGAGTCGAATAGCCTAAGCGTGTTTTTCTGCGAATGGCATCAACAAGAGTTTTATACCGATCGCGAGAAGCGACGGTTTCCTTAAAGTTTTCTTGTGAAACATAACTGTTCCAGAATTGGCGAATGGCCCCCCAAGACCACGTCTTCAAGCTCATTGGCGCGATTTATTTCTTCGGCTTGGTAGGTAAGTTCTGCCGCGTTCACAATACCACGATCAGCCACACCAAAGAAATTACCTAGGAGTGCTTGTTCCAATTTAAGGCTTGCATGATCATAGGTTTGCTCTGATGGCGGCGGATTTAGAGGGCTGCTCACCTGAGCTTTTTCGGACGTACGACTGAGCTCGAGACCCAATTTAGTACCTGTCGTAAAGGGTTTATTAAGCCCTATAGACGTTTTGTAGCGTTTGTATTCATTGTCCGACCAGACAGTTCCAGAACTGAGAATGGAAGTGGAGTTGTCGAACTCATATCCCGTTTGGGCACTGAGTTTCCAATCGTAATTCGACAACACCTGCACGGGTGCTAAGCGAAACTGTTGGTACTTCAAATTTACTTCTTTGGTTTTGTCACCTTGTTGTAACACCAACTCAGCCACTACTTTCTGAGTCAACGTAACTTCTTTGCGCGTAGGAGTTGACGACGCTGGCTTAGCATTCATAGCTGTTGTGGGCGTCGATGCTTTTGCCTTTTTGGTGGGCGCAGCGAGAGCCGTCTGAAATGATGTCGCAACTAGTAGGAGCGCAAAAATTTTTACCATGTTGCTTTGGTTCCTAACGCGAAGTTTTCATTTTGAATTGCGATGGTGTCATCGGAACCTAAAAGGTCACGCTGAGACCACTCTGTGAATAGGGACCACTTCGTACCGACGCTAAAATCTAAACCTAAACTGACAGCCTGAAAGGCCGCGTATTTAGAAAAACTCGCCAAGTTGTTTGAACTCGCTTGGGTGTAATTGATGCCGCCGTATTGGGGCGCGACAACCAAGGAAAGCCAAGATAGCTTTTCCCAGCTCATGGCCACGCTGGGGCCGACATTCCAAAGCATCGTGTTTAAGCGAGCGTCGCGAACAATAAAACCGGTGCCCACAATCGCTGAAACTTCTTGAGTCGCAAACCCAAGATTGGTAGCAGCACCTAGTTTCCAAGCTACGGGGCCCGTTTTCCAATCGGGGCCAATAACGCCCGCAACAAGTCCTGGCATAACGGTTGAATCGTTTCGATCAAGATTAAAACTTTCTTTTGCGTCGTTCGTCGCTTTTCCCATGGTTTGAAAATTTTGAAGAGAAAAACCAGCCGTGTACTTCCAGCTGCGAGTCACAACTTCAGGGCGCGGATCTTTAAGAGAAAGAAAGCCAGCTGCAACTTGGGCGTCTGTAGCTGAATCTTGCTTGGTCCCTTGAATCTGAGATTCAGCTAAAGCCCACTCACCGTAGGATATTGTCGTTGTTGTGTATGGCGAAATAGTGGGTGCCGCAGCAAAGGTAAAAGAGGCAGAGAAAACACCGAGCACAGCTACAAGGACAGCCACGAGGGCAGAGGGTTGAAACATCGAAAAACTCCTTAATTATGCGGCGTCAGAATTAGCTTTTGAGGGAAGCACTGTCAACCAGTCATTCGTGTCCTTAGGATGGCTAATCTCCTGTGATTTCAATAAGCTTGCATTTATCCGTCACGGCGCTGCGAGGGCTCGAAATACTAATGACTTGAGCGGTCCTTCCTGGATAAGTTGAAAGCGCCTAAGGAGTCACTCATGCGTATTTCTGATATTTCCATTAAAAATCCTGTGTTTGCCTGGATGTTGATGCTCGGTCTGATGATTTTTGGCCTGATCTCGTTCTCTCGAATGGGTATTAGTCAAATGCCGGATGTGGACTTTCCCACTGTGAATGTAAGCGTGAAGCTGGATGGTGCGGCGCCCGAAGTGATGGAAACCCAGGTGGTGGATGTTATTGAGAGTGCACTGATGACCGTTGAAGGAATTACATCCATTACCTCCAGTTCTAAAACAGGATCTGGCAGTATCACGGTTGAATTTGATTTGGATCGCAATATCGACGTGGCCTTGCAAGACGTGCAGGCAAAAATTTCAGGCGTCCAGCGCATGCTACCTGAT
>JBBKWD010000253.1:0-30803 GCA_037968775.1 Bdellovibrio sp. | reverse complement strand
GGTGCGCGAGGGGGGACTTGAACCCCCACAGGATTTCTCCCACAGGCTTCTGAGACCTGCGTGTCTACCAATTCCACCACCCGCGCCAGGGGACGAAAAGTCGTTCCATAATTCTAGAGAACCTTTTGGGGCTTTTCAAACAATTGCTTTCAACTCAGCTAACGAATCGCAGCAATTTTAAGGGATACGCATTTGGAGCATTTTTGCAAGGGGACCGACTTGAAGGTTTTGATCTTCGTTCGCAGCGCTAATCAGTAAATCAACTTTAGGAAAGTAGCGTAAAACGATCGCCGCATCTCGACTTTCACAGTTTTTCGCAGGCGAGGTGACAGAGTGGCGACGGCACATGACTGGCCGGTGTTCATAGACACTACATGCGCCCTCGGAATTCAAAAAAACACATTTATTGTCAGGACTGCGCCATCCTTGATGCCAGGCTTTGTCTTGTAGACCGCGCTGACTCTGAGTTGCGAGGCGAGCTCGATCCACCGGGTGTCCTTGGTCAATGAGGTTCTTTAGAATATCGGCTTCATAGTTTGTGATTTCAACTTCCATATGGCAACAAGCAGAACAGCCTTTAACACAACTGACTTCAATGTTTTGCCCTTGTTCAATTTCAGTCTCGACTAAGGCGTGCAATTTTTTGGCGCGGAGCGGGCCCTCTGGTAAGGCTAAAAATTCGGCAGATTTCAAAGAAAGCTCTTCGCTTAAGTTCACAAGGAAGGCCGAAAAAGTTTCGAAATCCAGTTGAACTTCATAGTCCGAAATGAACTTTTTTAAAGAACGAGTCAGCCTTTTATGAGTGTCGAGAAATGCCGCAAGAGTCATATTTCCAGGCTAATTTGTTGGGATATGAATAGCAAATAAACTGGACTTCTTCGTTGATTTTACGGAGGTCCAGATTGCATGGCGTGGCCTACAAAGCTTTTAGGTCCGCTTTGTCGAGAAGTGAGTTGTTTGGTAATCCGCTAACCAAGCGGCGCCACGCACAGGTTTGTGAGCCTTTAAAAGAATTCTATATTGATAGCAGACATTGGACTTTGTATTGATCTCAAAATCTAATTGCTCTTTGGTCAACTCGCCATTTTGAAAGGCAGACAGCCAAGGTTCTGAAATATCGACGCCAAAGTTGACCAACTCAAAATCCACCCCCGTCATCAGGCCCAATTTTGTTTCCTGTCCACCTGATTCGAAATCGCTAATGTTACGAAGCTGATCAAACATGGCAAGGCCGATCGGGGTTACAGGTCGGACATGGGTGGGGTCGTGCAAAAAGTTATCATGGCGAGGATGGGGTACGTGGACTTCTATTTGCGCTTGATCCGAGCATACTCTGAACAGTTCTTTGATGATGTTCATCCAGCTGGCGGTCGTTTGTCCTAAGTGCTCCAGCACATGACTGGCCAAGACGGTATCGAAGTGATCACTTGGCAAGGGCCAAGGGGTTTGCTCCAAATCATGCAAGACATCGGGATTGCACAAGGGTTCATTGTCCACATTAACAAAGCCGTCAACACGATTAAAACCACAGCCCAAATTGAGTTTCATTTTTCCGAGATATTTCTTTTGCCGCTGCCCCGGCGAAGAAAGGTTGGCAAGGAAAGTATTCACAATACCAAAGTTTTTATGACGAACCTAAAGAGGATGCTATTTGATTCTTCATCCTCTATTCAAGCGAAAATTTGAAAAAGCCCTTATCTCAAAAAATGTAAAGAGCGAAATCACTAGCGTCAAATATCCGGCAGGCTTATTGGGGATATTCTGATTTATAAAACTTTAAAACCTGTTCGTGGAAGTTCGACTTATAGGAGTGGGACCTGCTTCCCAGGGCGCCAAAGATATTGAACATCGTAAAGATGACGAGCAGGGCTAAAAACAAGCCGCGATATTTTTGCTGCGAAAGTTGTTTTTTTAAGTTTAAAAATGCAATCGTCATCACCATCGAAATAAAGGGGAAGCATAAAATCAGATGCCAATGGTTGAGTTCCACCGGCGACATACCCACGGCCAGGAGCATCGCAAAGAACATATAGAAACCGTAAAAATAAATCCGATCTAAGTCAGAAATGTCCGTACGGTCTTTGCGAGTAAAGGGTTTGCTCTTCCAAATATCTCGTCCCAGTCGCCACTGCACGCGCGTACTGAAAACAACTGTGATGGCCGCAAAAATCCATTTCGACCCATGGAAGCAAGTACTCACGATCGTCCGCGCAAGTCCTTCAGAAATCCACAGGAAATTGATCTCGCTAAAGATATGGCGACCGTAGGAGATCGCCCCATAGCGAATCCAATAAGTGATCCCTTTTAGCACCGGATAAACCATAACCAAGTTGCGCGCAAAGAAACTATTGTCGGATTTGTTCATAGTGACTTGCAGGGACTGGTCGGAAAAGTAATGCATTAAATAAGGGATTAAGCTGGCGATAACGGCAAGAGTTCCCGCCGCTACACCGTACCAGTTCACCTTCACATAGCGGAACGCAAATAACATCAAGGACAATATCGCCAAAATAATGGCAGAGTAGTGAAGTTGCGCGCAAAAGCCAATGGCCAGCACATTAAAGAAGCTCAACCAAAAACTGGGCTTCTTCATATAGTAACAAGTATAAAAGTGAATCGCCGAAAATAAAAAGACATAGGCAGGATTGTAGAGTTCAGACTGCTCCACCCTCCAAGGGTTGAGCCAATACAAAAGTAAAAAGGGTACAACAACGACTTCGCCAAAGTTTTCCTTCATAATTTTGGCGAGCATCCACCATGAGATCAGATGAAAAAGCAAAATCACAGCCATGGCTGAATACGGGGAAAAATAGACCTGCATCGGTAGAGCCGTGATGATCGTTTGGAAAGTGCCGGGAACAAAACCAACTCCCGTCGCCGCATTTCCAAAATGAGTGAGAACTCCCGTATCAATATAGAGAAAAGCCTTTTTTAGAATCTGCACATGATCGTTGTGAAGAGTGAGTTTTACAAAGAATAATACGCTAAAAAAGACTCCCAGAAGGAGCATCGAGGCTTTGCGCAGTTGGGTCACGTGTCGCACCTTTTTATATTGGGTTTTTCTCAAGCTAAACTTATTAGGCTCGATAGGCAAGCGGGCCTGTCTTCATTTACCTCAAAGTTTTTGCCGCCCAAGGTCAAAAGGGGCTGAGTTTAAAGGATTTTCGCTCTCTAAGAGCCGTCATTTTGAGGATTGTCCTTATCAGAACTCGTGTTCAGCGCTATGCTTTTCATGATGAATATTGTCGGAGTTTCGTGTGGCTACTCGAGTTTGCGAGTGTTTGGAAGTAATTTCGAACGGTATCATGAGGAGTAATGTGGGCCCGCAATTAAAGAAATCAAAAGTAGTAATTGTCGGGACGGGCTTTGGAGGGCTGGCAGCTGCAATTGCTCTAAAGCAGGCGGGCGAAAATGATTTTGTAATTTTAGAACGCGCCAATGAGGTTGGTGGAGTCTGGAGAGATAATGTCTATCCTGGCTGTGCCTGTGACGTTGAATCCCAACTATTTTCCTTTTCATTTGCCTTGAATGCAAAGTGGAAGCGTCGTTATTCGTCTCAGGCAGAAATTCACGAATATCTTAAAGACTGTACGCGAAAGTTTCAGCTGCATTCTCATATTCAGTTTGCATGTGGAGTCACTCGAATGGAGTGGTTGGATTCTGAGGCGGTATGGAAAATTGAAACGGATCAGGGGACTTATCAAGCGGCCTTTGCGGTGGCGGCGGCTGGTAGCTTGAGTGTGCCCGCGATTCCGAATATTCCCGGATTAAGCAACTTCAAAGGTACTGTTGTTCATACGGCAGCATGGCCAAAGGATTTAAACCTTACAGGCAAAAGAGTCGCGGTCGTGGGGACGGGGGCTTCGGCTATTCAAGTGATACCTGAGCTGCAAAAGATGGCGTCCTTTCTTTATGTTTTTCAGCGTACGCCAGCCTGGGTACTTCCTAGAAACGATCATCCTGTGCCGAATTACTGGCAAAGTTCTTTTCGGCGTTGGCCGCTTTTACAAAAGTTTTTACGACTCAAAGTCTATTTGCGCCTAGAATTTAATTTTCTAGGATTTCAATTTCCAAAGTTGATGAGGTTGGCCGAGGCAGAAGCTTTGGAACATATCGAAAGTGTTGTTAAAGATCCGAGACTGCGACAGCAGCTCACGCCGAATTACACTATCGGATGCAAGCGCATTTTACTTTCTGACGACTACTATCCGTCTTTAATCAAAGAGAATGTGAAGGTTGTCAGTGAAGAGCTGGAAAGTGTTTCTGGCTTCAATGGTCTGATTGGAAAGGATGGGTCGCTCTTTGAAGTCGATGCCATTGTCTTTGCCACGGGATTCAAAACCAAAGAGATGCCTTTTTCAAAAATTGTTTTCGGTAAAAAAAGTATAAGTCTTTCGGAATCTTGGCAGGGCAGTCCTCAAACTTATTTCGGTACGATGGTTTCCGATTTTCCTAATTTTTTTATATTGGCGGGGCCTCAAACAGGATTAGGACACTCATCAGCGATCTATATGATTGAGGCCCAAGTGAATCAGATACTGGCACTTTTGCGCCATACTCAAAAAAATCAGTTTCGAGTCGTAGAGCCTGACGCTAAGGCGCAGGAAAAGTTTATGGCTGGCTATCGAAAAAGTATGGAAAAAACTGTTTGGATGACGGGCGGCTGCAAAAGTTGGTATCTTGATTCCAAAGGATTTAACTCGAGTTTGTGGCCGAGTTTCACTTTTGTTTTTAAAAGTGCGACGGCAAAGGTGAAAAGTGATGATTACATTTTCCGATAACTTATTTGTGGAGGCTTCGTGAAGTCCATTAAAGACCAACGAGTATTGATTACCGGGGCCGCGCGAGGAATCGGTGCCGAGGTTGCAAGGCAATTGGTTGAAAAAGGGGCCCGAGTGGCCCTAGTCGGCTTAGAGCCAGATTTACTTTCTGAACTGGCGCAAAATTTGGGATCTGAAAATATTTGGTTTGAGTGCGATGTCACTGATTTTCAAGCTCTCGAGCACTGTGTAAAAAAAGTTATCGGGGTTTTTGGTGGTTTGGACGTCGTAGTTGCAAATGCTGGCATCGCCTGTACGGGAACCGTGGCAATTTCCCCGGTGGAAGTCATGTCTAAAATTGTCGAGGTTAATTTAATTGGGACCATAAATACGGTGAGTGCGTGCTTGCCGGCGATGATCGAGAGTCGTGGTTATTTGTTGCTAGTCGGCTCCATGATCTCGCATGTGTCCATGCCGGGTTCTGCGGCCTATACGGCTTCAAAAGTTGCCGTCGAGTCTTTTGCCAAAACATTGCGTCTTGAAGTCGCTCATAAGGGAGTGGATGTCGGCATCATCAAGCCTGGGTGGACTGATACTGATCTTGTGCAGGACCAAATGAAGGGGCTGAATAGCTTTAAAGGATTGTTCGAGATATTACCTTGGCCATTTTATATCGTAACATCCGTTGAGAAGTGTGGAAAAGAATTCGTCAACGCCATATCTCGTCGACGTAGAAGTCAATGTGTACCCTATTTTGTTGCCTTTGTGGGGCCAAAAAGTTGGATCAATAAAATTTGGGAAGTGATCTTTGGATTAGCAGCTCATCGACTGATTCCTGAATCAGAGCAAGAAGTGAAAGATCTAGGTAGATTTTTTGGGCCAAATAGCATGGGGGCAAAACTCATCGAGAAATCCCGCGGTAAGAGTGGTGAATCCTGAGTTTCAAAATGAGAATACGCGTGAGAGGTAAATTAAAAGCCAGTCATGGGCGCTGGTTCACGCACAATCGTGCCGGTTATTTGCTGATGATGCGGAATATGTTCGATCCTGGACGCAGAGGTATTCATGTACTGAGTATGGCTACAATGGAGAAGAGACGCAATTGGGATGAGTTTACTGACTCATTTCCAAAGTCTCAAGTTGGGCCAATAAACTTAGTCTGTTTTAGAATGCGAGATGTGCGTATAATGTTGACTAGGGTATGCAAGTGATTATCTAATTTTGAAAAGGTAACTTTGTATGTTTTTGAGGGGGTGGCTGTGGAAATCTCAGCGTGTTCAAAGTGGGCATCCAAAGCTCTGTTGATTTTTATATTTTTAGCGTCCAACGCGGTTTTCGCGTATGGCACTGACAATGATGATGACAAAGGATATGGATATCAACCTCCACGAAAGAAGTATACTTTTTCTGATTTCGTAAATTATTTTTCGAGCTTTTCCAAAGTGCCGTCCACCTTTACTTGGGATAATGTTCCGCAAAATCAGGGCTCTCCTGGGCGGGTGGTTATCCCGGATTCAGTGCCTACTCCTGTCCCGGTTATCGGAACTCCTGCGGCGGCTCCTCCGACTTGTTTGGCGACGTCTCCTTGGGGTGATATTTACGCTGGTGCCTGTGTTTCTACCAGTCCAACAATTCCCTATGTTGAAGATGCAAATATTGGTTATGACGGAACTTATTGTTATGGAAAATTGGGGGCATTCCGAGTCACATACTCTAAGGACGCTTTAGGAACACTTGAAACGAGAGATGTGATTGCGAATCCGCCTCTGCGAAATCAATATCAGATTAACAAAACAACTGGGCAAATTGCGGTGGCCTGTTCAGATCTGGCTACTCCGGGAGGGGCAGCACTTTCCATCCCGGGAAAACCTCTTTCTGGCGAGGTGATTTTTCGCTGCCAGGCGGGTGTTTGGCGTTTAATTAGCGTTTCTTGTTCCGACTATGAAGTAAAGTGTTCAAGCGGTATTAAAACGGTCACGTTTGGAGCCTCTGATGGAACTAGTTATCCGGTTTCGATGAATTTACCAGTGGCAAATATCAACACCGTTGGTCCGTCAGTCGCCTGTACTTCTTTAGGGAGTCCGGGGGATGATTACAATTGGGCCGGGGGATCTGTTTATGCAGTCTGTGATGGTGCCGGACAGTGGAGTCCAAGTGGTACCTGCGTAAAAAATGTTAAACCAGTCACCAACACTGTCTATCCAAATTGTGCGGGGGCCGTCCTAAATGAAATCAAAGTCGGTATCAAATCCTGCCAAACGGCAGATGCTACGCGATATTATTGGGTGTTGATCGAGGGGTCGCCCGTGGTCCAGTGTGCGGATCCAAACGGCTGTTTAAATTAACCGGCAAGTTTAAAGGAGGCTCATGAGTGAGCTTACCCTAGACCCACAATTCTCAGATTGTGGGTTTTTTTATTCCCCTTGAAAGTAAAAAGCCCATAATCCAAGTAGAATTGCGGGCCCTCGTAAGCATGAGAATATACTTTTGCTATGGAGTTTACTTCAGAAGCTCAATGCCCAATTCGAGCTCTTTAACTTTGGCAAGTTCAGATTTACTGTTGATATAAACGACGGAGTTGATTTCCCCACCTTTGAGTTCATATTTGTCTAAGGACTCTTTGGCAACGCGCTCTTTCCCTAAGTAGGTCCACT
This sequence comes from Bdellovibrio sp., assembly GCA_037968775.1. Taxonomy (GTDB): domain Bacteria; phylum Bdellovibrionota; class Bdellovibrionia; order Bdellovibrionales; family Bdellovibrionaceae; genus Bdellovibrio. The sequence continues at coordinate 23,389 of JBBKWD010000253.1, read as the reverse complement.
CGGATTTATGCATAGAGATCGTCGCTTCATTGAAAATGTAAATCTGCTGGGGGGTGAAGGCGTCCGGCGGTTTGATCGTTCTTAAGTAGTTATAGAACGTGCCGCGTGTCATCACTCGTCCTTTAAAGGGCAAGGCCCGAACGTTCTTAACGCCGCCCAAATTGGTCGCTAAGGATACTGAATCCTTGCCGACAGTGACCTTAACAGTGCCTTTCGGAAACGCTGGAGGCACAAGGCTGGACTCCTTCCAGTTCCACTGACTATCAAGCTTGTGTTCAGCAGAGGCCTTAAAGTTTATTTTGGCCCCCTTGGGGAAAATCGCAACACCGGAGGAATTGATCTTAAACAATATACTGGTATCGGTGGAGGTGATCGCCATACTCACCGTGCCCGTGCGCTTATTGTTCATCATAATTTTCATCTCTTGCCCTTGAATAGCAAGCTTGGCATGGGCCGTAGAGCAAACGAAGACAAGGGTTCCTAAGAGGGCTGATTTCATCATAGCTGTCATTCCTTGTTGAGGTTCAGTTTAAAGCGGGGCGGGACTGAACCATAAATCTAAAACAGTCCCCTTGATACTTTTACCACCTTTTTTGAACTCGAACGATGATTTTTGTTTATATTCTGCTCTGTCACCAAATTTTTGGGTTTCAGACTCATACTTAAGTGTGATTGAGACCACTCCCATCCCTGTCAGAGTTTTTAGTTCTGATTTTTGAGAGATTCCGTCCGCATTTTTGTCATTCCAAAGTTTTAAATTCTTAAAAACTTTGTCTTTTTTATCGATGACGCCATCGTTATTGGAATCGTGGGAGGCTAGGTTCTTAAAGCCATTTTCAAATTTGTCATTGTCGCCGAAAAGCTGTTCGCCATCTTCGATTTTTGAATTGTTCTTTTTATCCAGGACCAAAAAATACCCGCTGGAGTTGGCTTCTGGCCAATAGATTTTACCCGCCTGGCTTTTTGACAAGGAAAAGTGAGAGGTAGCTGTGAAATTCGGCAGACTTTCATCAAAGAACATCATCAAGGGTGAGTAATAACCCCCGCAAAAACCCGTACGGGTTTCCCCTTGATATCGTGCCCGCATTCCTGGGCTCGCGGCACCGGGAAAATTCGCATAAACATCGACAATCTTTCCATCTGCTGAAGTGTACCACTTGAGGCTAGAGCTTAAGGGACCTGTTGAGCCAAAGTAAGAACCATAAAGTGCGGTGTTGGGGGAGGCGGCCTGACCAAAGCGTATACCGGCAACAATCAGATTTTTTTCAGTTACATTGGTGATTTCCCCATCCGATGTAACGGTCATTTCTTTCATGTTCGGAACAGCCAGTTGGATGATGTTGTCATACGAGGAAACTTTGGCGTTGAGACCCGTGGGATCAACCACAACCAAAGAGTCAGATTGAGCCTGAGTAAGAATACGAGTGGGGGCGGGTTTTAGGAACTCCGCTGGAAACTGAACTCTTAGTGGTTTTACAACTCCAGCTTGATCATAGGCATCTATATAAGCTGTGACTATGGAGTTCGCAGCAACCGGATTCCCGATACTGCGCAAATTCGTGGCATAGCAACCTAAGTGCATACGAATCAGTGTTGGCTGACCGAGTCTTGCCGTCGTCACTTGGGAGTCAATCACAACATTGGAAAGCAAACTGCCACCAGTCGCCATCACGTCGAAAAATTGTGTGGATTGTGTTTGAGATATCTTCGGTGTGGATTGGGCTCCAGCTGTCACTGTAAATAATAGTGCCGAACTATAAAAAAGAAGTTTGTTTTTCAATGGGGCCTTCCTTACTTTTTCATGTTGTCGATCGCCATTTCGATACTGACGATATTGAGTCCAACGGACTCACGTGTGAAAACTATTTTTTCTACTTTTGGTGCTATTAGAAATGGATTTATGAATTGTCCGTTGAAGTACTCATAGGAATAGAGATCATAATAATTTGTGTTAGGCTGTTTCTGCAGCGTAATACGGAAAGCTTTGACTGTCGTCAATTCAATGATCGGACTTGAACCGCCCACAGTCGGGACCGTTCTTAAGAAGGTGTCAGCATTAGGAACGTTCACATTCGTAATTGGATGAGTGGTATAGGAATGACCGCCAAAAGTATCTTGAGTCAGGGTGTTACCTTTTACAATCCCCAAGAAAGAGTGCTGCCGAGGAGCCATGTTCATATTCACACTGCCGTCAGCCGCAACATAGCGAAGCGGAACAGGGACCTTCATTAATATCAAGTTAGATTCTTGCCAGACATTTGGACTCAGTTTGCTAATAACATTCCCTCTATTAAGAGCCTCGAACTCGAGGGTCGCAGATGCGTCCATTTCAGCGACGGGCTCTGGTGGTTTATATGCATCTAAAGGGTTGTAGAAAATTTGATCCAGCTGGTCCTCAGATTGAATGATCAGAAAAAAATCAAATTTGTTTTTTTCTACACTCAGTGTGAGTGTGCGGGTCGCTTCTTCTTTGGACCAGGCGGCAAGAGAAACATCATAAATGTGATCGAAGAATTCATAGCCATTATCGTCTTTATTGCCTTTGATATTGTTGTAAGATGGGCCGGAGGCAGAAAGCAGGCTGCTCAAATATCGCATGGAAAGGGATAAATCTGTCGCAGACTCAATTTGTGTTTTGTTTTTTTGTGAAATTTGGTAAATATCGCGCAGGATGCTGCTTGCCGCCACCATAAATATGGCAAGTAATCCTGCAGAGACTAAGACCTCAACAACTGTAAATCCAGAATTCTTTTTCATCGCAAGCTCACAATCATTTGTAATTGCTCAGCCCCTTGAATGGCTATGCCGTTGCACATAGCAATGGATCCCGCTGTAATTTTTGGATGCGTCACTCGAATAGTCACAATGTAAACGCCGCGAACACTCAAAAGAGGAAAGGGTTGAATGACATAACCCAATCGTCCCTTACAGCCGATACAGTCTTCGACATTTGCAATTCTTGTGTCATCCCAACCGAGCGCCAAGGAATCAGTTTCTAAAGCTTGGCAAGTTGCCGTTTCCGAAGGATCAAAATTGACCTTAAAGAGTTTCGGGTCTGCTAAAATCATTTGTGCGACTTTTTGCAACTGTACGGAGCGAGAGCGCTTTGAAAGCATCAGCTGTGTTTTGTTTTTGACGTTAACGACAAAACTCATCGTACCGACAAAGGCGGCCAATACGATAGCGCCCGAGATGAGCAATTCAACGAAAGAGGAGCCTCTTCTATTTCGAATCATAAAATTTCCTGACGCTTAAGCTCAACAATATCATATCGCATGACACGATATTTACACATCTGCTTATTGTCGACGAGGCCGCAATCGGGATCCACTGTCGTCCATTGAAAAGGGTCCGCCTTATTTCGCAGTGTAATCGGATTACACTTGTAAAGGAACTGTACACGCTTGATGGAAGGATAAGGGTTCCACATGGGGTCAGCAGGGACATCACAGTTTTCACCAGTGGAGCTGGCATTTAAGATGCCAGCTTTTCGTAACTCTGTTACCGCACTCGGATAAAAGATATTACTCCAGCGGATACCGGCATCTAGTGCTGTTTGGGCAACAGACATTTTTCCGACGATAATAGTGCCGATGATACGCAGTGGTTCACTGCGAGAATTTATTATGAGTTCATCACAGACTAAAAATCCAGCCACAAAGTTAGCTGTATCTTCAATCACACAGGTTTTGTATATAGACGCAATAATGAAGACGGGATTGGTTGCCCCGTCGGAACGACTGGAGGTGCCGTTCAGCTTAAGCGTACCAATGTTAAATCCTTGGACTCCTGAATTGTCGCCGGATTCAGTAAATCCCCAAGAGTGCCGTGCCTGGGAAGTGAAAGATGTGGTCCCCCAATCGGCGGCACCGAAAGAAGGGAAAACGTCAGTTCCCTTTGGTGGAGAAAAACAGGAATTGTCAAAAGCTACGAAATCAATTTCTTGTGGATAGGAAATGATATTGCTATCCCAAGGAGCGGGACAGGCAGTATCTAATGTCGGGCAGGTAAAGTATCCTCCGGCAATTCCAGGTGCTGCTGGGTTTCGTAAAAGCGTAAAGCGTTTTTCCGTACCACCAGCGGCCCGTTTAAAACTAAAGCCGTTAGACTTGTATCCCCCCATAGCGGGGTGCCACGCAAATTGATTGAAACAATGATAAACAGTGCCATTGATAGTCTTCGTATTTTCAGGACTATTATATTCGGTAGATCCGACGGGGCAATCTTCTTCTTTTATAGGATTGCTCGGCCCCCCCTTCGTGCGTCCTGATTTAATGCCGCTGGGCGAAGTCGTGTAAGCCACATCGAAACTTTCAAAATTCACATCAATACTGGGCTCTGGGCTGGTTGTCAGGGTTGAACCAACCATTTTAACACCATAAGGTCCCATGGCGAATTTCTCTTGATTAATAAGGTCCACTTGAATGTTCATAGCGTTTGACTGCGGATTGGTGCCGAACATATAGGGAGTCGTCGTGACTCGCATAATCGCACTCGGGTCTGAAGGGTTCATGCTGATGTTGAGAGTCGCATTGTTTGACATGTCGGCAGCAACAAAAGATCCCGTATTACCGGTGTAGCCGTTGAGAGCCACAGTAACTCGCATCGTCGGGCGCTGTTCATTTATATCTGCACCGTTGTAATTTAATGAAAAATCGAGGCCTGCAGGAGAGGAGGATTTAAACTGATTGGAGCCGGAGACACCTTGCTTGTAAAAGGTATCGATGGATCCCAAGTTAGCCACGAATTTGTAAGAAGAAGTCACGTCGGTGGTCTCAGCGGCGACAGCCTCATTGACACTACCAACTTTCATAAACAATTGAGAATCTCGGGTAAAAGCAAGGTCGGCCTTGGCAGAGTTTCGCAGGATACAGAGGTCGGCTGAAGTTTTTGGAGTGCTGCCCTTTTTAACTTGTCCTAAAATGCTCAGGCCTTCGTCAGCCCCAGGATCTAAAAGAATGCCTCTTAAAAAACCACCAAAGTTTTGAGTTTGCGAATAGAAGCGGTCTTCTGTGCCACCGGAAGTGAGTGGTTTTGAAAAACCCGCAGAACTATCCTTCCCCTCTAAAACGGCTCCGCCACCAATAATTACTTTGTCGCCAAAGGTGACGGGAGTGTATCCAGGGGCATCTGCTTTCGGAATATAGATGTTTCCATTTACAAAAACAGGACTTTCAAAGTGAATGCCGGGTACATCGGGATCAAAGCCCGGAGAAATATAAACGTCTCCATTTTCAGCTGAGCCAATGCCGGGATCTTTGCGGTCCAGAAACAAGTTGTTCGCAATCACCAGGGCGTTTGTGTTGATCTCTCTGGGGAAGACCATGATCGATGATATAGCTGTTATTTTGGAGTCACGAGTTTTAGTTAAGATATTGGAGTTGCTTCCCAGAACGAGCTCCACCTCGACTTGCATGACGACTTCACGGCCCTTTTGCACTCCGTTGTCTACGCGAATAATTTTAAAATTAAACACAAAATCTTCACCGATATCTTTAAGGCCTTTAACGACATAATGCAGAGGATGTTCAGGGGTGATATCTTGCCACTTCACGGATCCCGTTATGGACTTAATTCGTACTTTAGAAATATCACTGCCGTAATCAGCAGGAGTCATGCTGGCCTGAATCGCACGCAGGGCTTCGTCAGAAAGCACCATGCGTTCTACATTATTCGGATTCGTCAGTTTGCAAGTCGGATTTTGTGACCACGTACCTGAAAAGCACCAGCGATTACGAATGCCATTGAGGGTGTAGTCCATCGAAGAGCTCAATGCGGCCCGCAAAGCGCCAATGTCGTTGTTCTTAAAGGCGGTTTGAGAGAAGCTGCTGAAGTATTGAGCCACGCCACCTACCAAAAGAGTGCCGACTAGCGAAATCCCCATGGCAAAAATAATGGCGGCACCTTTTGAGGACCCCATAAGACATCGAGTAAATATACGAAGGTTGGTTTTTTTCATCAGAGTATTTATCGGATATTCTTGGGAAATCTTGAAAGTCATGTGCCTTCTATCCTCGCTTCAGTTAGTTGCTGCCGAAATTGTAACTTAGGACCTTGATCTAGTGGGAAAAAGCGTTTCAAGCTGAGATTTTTAATCTCGTTTTCTGCCTAATTCGCAAACTGAAACAAGGTGATCTTTGTATAATAATGAGAATAGACGATGGTCCCTGTCACTTTGAAATGAACTTTTTTTGTAAAAAAACTGGAAATTGGTTCGTTGGTCGTTGCAGTCTAGAAGCTGAATCTCTAGTTGCCGCGGTTCCAGATGCAAATCCATGGCTTTAAAAAAAGCTTCCTTCAAAGAAAAATGCGCCAAATGGGCTAAATGAGAATCCCACCCTGGTTTCCGAGAAAGGGATTCAATAGATGCGAGATCGTTTTGCGAAAAGAAGTTTTTCGTAAAGATCTGCCAATCGATTTTTTGATGCGTGGACTCTAGATCAACACCGATGCGAGCTGGAGCCCCCGTAACACCCACCAATGCCATTCCGTGTTTGTGGGAAAAAGAAATATCCACCTCAGAAGAAACCACGGGGCGCCCCAGAGGGCCTCTTTGAACTTCAAGGCTGGCATCGTGAAGGATATCTTTAGTCATTAGTCGCAAATGAGCTCGACTTAATTGCAAGGATTCATGTTTACTTTCTAAACAATAGGTTCGTTCAGCCTCTGACAAAAGAAAAGAATTCTCTGGCCAGTGCTCGGGAACTTCACTTAGATAAATCTGAAGGTCGGCGTCCTTCAAAATGACTTCGATCATCCCCAGGCAATTCCTTCAATCTTAAAGATTTCTTTTGCGGCTCGAGCACCGGCAATCTGTGCACCAGAAAACCCGGGAAAATAAGACCAGGCTGAGCCGAAATAAAGATTTTTAATATACCGATCACTGGTCCCAGCTTCGTCCCCTAAGAAAAGCACGCGTTCCCGGTATTGCGAAAACTCGGGGCTAAACCCATAACAAGCGCCACCCGTATTTGACGTATAACGGACGATGGTTTTAGGGGTGCCAACTTCAAGCACATCAATCGAGTCGGAAAAACCAGGATAAAATCCGTTGAGTTTCTTCGTGTAAAAATCGGCAATAACTTGCTTCTTTTTTTTATAGTGCTCCGGACTGAGTCGATCCCATTCCGAAAGTTTATCCATAAAGATCAGATCACAAGAATAAGTACCAGGTAGGCAAAGTCCAGTCTCGACGATATCATAGTCGATCACTCCGACACTTTGTTGAAAGGTGCTGTTGTCCATCATATTCATTCGGGCATCGACAAAAATATTGAGATGGGATTTATTACCGAAGTCCTTGAGAGGCCGCTTCAGACCAAAAAACAGTGTGGTTGCAGACGTGGCGTGCTTAAAGCCCTTGATTCGATTCACATAGTCCATATCGGGATGCTCATCGAGCATCTCATAGACATGGGGCATAGGGGCATTCATCACAAAATGTTTTGCTGTGACACTTTTCAAAACAGTTTTTTCTTCGCCTCGAGTTTTACGATAGAAAACTTCTTTGACCAATTTATTTTCGATGGTCACTTTTTCAACTCGGTGATTCAACGAAACGGTGCCGCCGTTGTCGGTAATGATCTTTGCTAAATAGTCACAAAAAACTTGTGAACCGCCTTTAACATAGTAGACACCGCCCAGAAAATAGCTCGCCTGGGACGCCATGAACTGCATGAGGTTCATTTCATAAGGATCGTCGTGATAGAAAGTGCTATTAGCTAACAGTGCGACCTTCAAAAGGTTATCTTTAAATAAACGATCAATGTAAGAACCAATGGAAATATGCCAAAGCTTTTGCAAAGTCGGATAAAGAACCGGAAAAAGGGGGTGAGAGGGCGCGACACTGGGCTTGCGCAGCGAGGACGCATGCATGCTTTGATTCACGTCCCACATCATTTGAAAAAACTCAGTCAAACTTTGGCGTTCTTTTGGAAAAAGTGAGCATAGATGCTCCCGAGCTTGGTCTAAATTATCTGGCACCGTTATTTTTTGGTCTTCAAAATGGCAGGTATAAAATTCAGGGAGCTTCACGAACTCGACATTTTGTCTGACATCAAGGGCATCAAAAATTTCGTTTCGCATATTGAATTCGTGATCACCATCGAGCACGTGAATGGCGACTTCCATGCGATATTTTTTGCGTTTGTAGTTGGTCGCAAAGCCGCCCACCTTGTCGTGTTGTTCGATCAGGTGAACTTTGAGTCCTTTTTTTGCCATAAGTGCCCCGGCGGCTAATCCGCCCAGGCCTCCGCCGACGACAACTGCATCAAACTCCACGGAACTCCCAACTGTGATCTTTGGATTCAAAAGGAGGAGCTTCGTATAAACGAATAGTCGACATCTCAACGCCTTGTATGTCGAGAATGAGTTCGCCTTGGCCGTTGTAGATTTTTGCTCCACCGAAAATTAGCTTTTCATCAGATCCTACCGAGTACGCGGAGGGAACCGCGTAAATGGTGTCAGAGAGATGGAAGTGACCCGGAGCAATTTTTTGAATTCTTAGGGGGATTCCCAAGCCTTTTCCGAGAAGTACATTTTTTAAGTAAATCGCCTGAAAGGCGAGTTCAATCAAATAAGACATATAGTCATTCATCGTGAGGCCCGTCAAATAGGGGACATTCTTTTTGCCAACAGCGACGACATTATTGTCCTTGTCATGATAGGCACTCTCAATGACTTGAAACTTAGGTCCATAGTCGATGGAGCGAACCGAATAGAAAGAATCCATTTCAACGGTTTTAGTGCCGTGAAAAGAATCCATAGTCGTCGCAGCATTCTGCGGAGCTGACCTCTTTGTACGAGTGTTCGACGCCTCTTTCTTACGCAAGATAGAACCTGTAAAGTGCTCAACTTGCGAAACCAATTTCATTTTAATTTGGTCTGCAGACACAAATTCTGGCTGGAAGGCGCAGAGGTTGTCTCTGTCATTGACCAGAATCATATTTTTGATTTCGAATTTTTCAAGACTTGGGATGCTTTTAAAGCAATAAGAACCAAACTTCATAAAGGCCGCAATCCCAGTGGCTGCTGCGACAACGGAAGTCGATTCGATATGGTGATCGCGTAAATAGCTATCATTTTTGAGATCAAAGCTTTTAGCAAAAGTTAACCGAGTGGGATCAGCTAAGTCCCCCAGAACCTTACGATCACTCATCGGGTTGCGCAAGTGATACTCGTAAAGATAAATGTCTTTTAAATCCAAATAGAAAAGATCATTTTGTGGTGATTTGAATTGCAAGCTTTTAGCAAACAGCTGACGGGCCTCAGGACCTGTCATCAAAGAAATCCCCATGGAGCGCAGCTTCTGTAAAATTCCCGGGTTTTCCGTCATGCCGATTCCATCCATCGGCGGCCAGTGGATATGGCGACAGTTTTCAATGGCATCTAGAAATGCATTGGCAAAAGAATAAACAGTTTGCCCCTCGTTGCCAAAATGGCTGACCACGGACGAAAAGTTGACAATAGTCGCCGCTGGAAACTGTTCTCGCACTTTTAAAATATTTTTTAAGCTTTCGAACTTGCTATCGAGTTGATCCATGACTTCTTCAGTGGTTTGCTCGTGCAGGTTCTTACTGACTTCGCGTCCGGCCGAATTAATGAATAAATCAATTTTCCCGTGTGCCGCTTTTGCTGCAGCCACTGCCTTTTCCAAAGAAGCTAGATCTCGAACATCGGCCTGCTGATAGGTGACAGTTTTAAACTTCTTTTTGAGCTTTTTTAAAGTGCTGATCACTGGTTTCGAGTCATCCGGACTGCGACCGGTAATAAAAAGATGGCAGTTTTGTTGCGCCGTGAACTTTTGATACACCTCTTTTAATATACCCTTGGTCCCACCGATAGAGAATATAACGGCATCGTGCAGGGTTTCTTCGTTATGCACCTCTTTAAAGTGCATACTCCAGCGCTGGTCTTTTTTATAAAGAACTTCAAAGGAATGAAGATCCAACATTTCATTTTGAATGATGTGGCTTTCGTCCAGTTTATCTTCATTCAGGACTGCCTTGAAGGTGAATTTTCGGGATTCTTTCAGCAAGGACTTAAAGAAGGCCTTGAGTCCTCGGAACATAGGGCTGTCCGATGTGTCGATCAATAAGATCTTGAGTTCTTGATTTGTCAGAGGAGATCTCTCCGCCAATTCAGCAAAGTCTTGTAAAAGCTTACCAATCCAAGCAGTGTCTTGAAATTTTTCCGGATTTTGCGCAAAGTTTATCAACAAAAGTTTCTGGTCTTTTCCGCTGCCACTGTGCAGCTGTTCGATAATATCTTCCACGGGCAGGCTTTTTTGAGGAGCCAAGGAAATACGAATGATATTATTGGCGGGGATTTTAAGCTGAGGAGCAATTGGGGACGGGGAGTGAATCCATTCGCGCGTGAGCAGGCGGAAGTCTTGTACGGCTTTTTTGGAAATCGAAGATTGAGCACCCGCGATTTTCTCAAGATACTCGACCACATCACCGACCTCATAAAGTTGTGAGATGCTAACACCTTCGCCCACGGTAAGACGCGATTCCTCCAGAACACGAAAGACGATTTCGGCCTTCTTGATCGAATCAATTTGGAGGTCTTCTTGAAAGTTATCGCCGACAGTAATGTCGCTGATATCGTAGCCGGTGATGTCACCAATATATTTGGAGACGAGCTTAAAGAATTTATTATTTTTGGCATCAATGCGATGACTGCTAGATTTCTTTCTTTCAGTGGCTTGGGAGAGAAAATGATTGGCACCAAGGCTGGTGATATCATGTTGATCAAGATTTGCTTTAATGAAGCCCACACAGAAAGTGGAAAGCCCCAGCTCCACAAAACTGTGATAGTTCATTTTTCCTAACAAACTGGATTGCTCGGTAAAAAGGACGGGTTGAATAAGCTGTTCTGTAAGAAGCTGAACAAAATCAGTCTTAGAAAAGACGTGTCCCTTAGGGTAGATCTTGCGATTCACAGAGGACAGCACGTCGACAGTGAGGGCCTCAATTTTTAGGTTTTGGCTCGTCAGCCACTTTGAAAAGGCCTCTTGGGCCGGCAGCATCCATTTTGAGTGATAAGGGCGTCCAACGCTTTCCATCGGTCGAGCCGCGATTCGATTCTTCTTTAAAAAATCACTGAGCAGCTTAATATCTTTTTGTGCGACAGCGAGAACGATCTGCTGCGGAGAGTTTTGGTTTGCGATGGCGTATTCACAGGGAACGCTGAGTTTGCTAAATTCAGCTTCGCTGCTAGACAGCGCAATCAGTGAGCCCACCTCATTAATACCAGGCGAGAAAACATCACGCTGATAAACGACCTCGAGCATTGAATTAAAATCCAAAGCCCCTGCGCAGGCAAGCACAGCGTATTCACCGAAACTATGAGCTGTTAGAATATCCGCTGAAACGTGAATGCGATGAAGGTATCGGTAAAGGGCCACTTGCGAGGTGAAAAGAGCCAAATTGCGAATAAAAGGCAGGCTTGTTTTCGCGATAGCTTCATGCTGATTGATATAGTCAGAAACTTTTCCTAAATTTTTTGACTCCGAGAACTGGTCGGCTAAGGCAAAGAGTTCTTGGAACTCTGTATGTTTTTTCAATTCCACCTTGAACATACCGGGTATGGACGATCCCTGTCCTGGAAAGACAAAGGCCTTCTTGTCAAAGCGTGCGCCCTGATATGGAGTCGTTGAAATTTTAAAAGTCTGTTTGAAATAGGAGGTGTTATTAAAGTCCATATTTATCCTCGTGAAAGCGTCAGTGTTTTTGCTATGGGCAACATTTGAGCTTTCGCATGTGCTGCTGTAGTTAAAAGATAGCAAGACACGCGTTTTCTTTGAATGCGGCGATTTTCTACCGAGACATCTTCGTGCACGCCGATTAAAACAAACAGCTCATGGGGGCTGAATCGAGCATCTGTTTCGATCATATCTATGGCGGCAGCAATTGAGGCGGTGTCGCAGTCAATATTCAAATTCTTACCTTTGAAATTAAAAGCATTGCAGACACGGCCGGCAATTACATTGTTCAAAATTCCCGGGCCGGAATCCTCCGTCACTGGATCGTATTCGGACTTAAGCTTTAAGAAGGTCTCTGAAAGGCTTTCCAAATCTTCTGCGGCAAATTGCCCCTTGCTGCGATCGGCAAGCGCTGATTCTGACATTGAATCCAATGAAATACGCATCGACATATGTTCTAAAATGTCCAGACCAATGGTGCTTGCGGAAACCACGGAAACACTTTCGGGATTAAGACGCGCCAAGGAAATTCCAGCCGCAGCCAGCGCGTCTTCTGTGGTTTTCACCGCGAGCAATTGCACGCGATCAATTTGCGGCAAGCTTCGCGGCGGCAGACGATAGAAGGAGTCTTTTGAAGTAAACCAGCGCGGATCAAAGTCATCCATATCCCGATGAGCTTCGCCGACCAAGACCAATTGTTGCGGAGATGGCGGAGTTGTTTCTTTAAGTGGGATATGTTCTTTGTAGCTATCTAACACGAGATGATAGTTACAACCACCGAAGCCAAAGGACGACAAGCCCATGCGATAGGGGGTGTCGCGATCTTCAAGTTTAATCGGCGTGGTGTTTAAATAGAGCTTCGTCGAGTTTGGCAGTACGGAGTCTTGTACATAAGGCGAGGGGAGAATCAGACTTTCTCGCATCATCAATAAACATTTCAGTAGGCCCGTCGCGCCAGCAGTCGACTTTGTGTGACCCACCAAGGACTTAATCGAGCCAATCGGGATGACATAATCTTTAAAAAAGGCAGAAAGGGATTGGGCTTCAGAGCTATCGCCAATCTTAGTGCCCGTGCCATGAAGTTCAACATAATCCACGCGATTATTTTCAAAGTTTTTATAGGCCCAGGTATAGGCCAATACTTGGCCGCCCAGACTGGGTTGAAAAAGACTCGCCACACGACCATCGCTGGAGCCCGCGCAAGAGCGAATAACTCCTAATATTTTGTCGCCATCTCTTTTTGCATCCGAGAGTCTTTTAAGAACAAAGATGACAGAGCCTTCGCCTTGGGACAAACCATCGGATCGCTTATCAAAGGGCAGGCATTTTTCGACCGCCAAAGCGCCGACTTTGCTAAAAAGCACAAAGGCTCCGGGACTGAGATTGCTTTCAGCTCCGCCCGCGACAGCCAAATCAATTTCGCGCGACTTAAGTTTCTTCATGCAAATGTCAATACTGGCAATGCTCGAAGCGCACGCCGCATCCACGGTGAAAGTCGTGCCTTGAATGTCGAAACGCTGACGTACTTTTTCAAGAGTCGAGGTCGTCATTAGCATTTCAAGTTGTGGCTCGAAATTTTCCAAGGCCTCATTCGTATAGTGGTCGATGATTTGAGAAATCTCGGTTTGCTTATCAGCTGGTGTGTTCTTTAAAATCTTTGCCTTGATGAAATCACGTTTTGTTTCATATAGATTCGCGAAAAGCAATTCGTCCGGATTCATGATTCCGATAACCAAACCGATGCGTTTTTTATCCTGCGGCAATTTAACGCCCTCAAGCGCTTGGGAAACAGCTTCGATAGTCATGACATCCAACTGGGAGTTTTCACCTCTGATTAGCTGATGTTTTTTGCGAAGCGCCGTAAAGGTGTCCTGAGAAATCTCAGCTCCCCAATTCGAATAGGATTTGTCGTCCAGTTCCCGATAAGGGCTGTAGTGATGATTTTTCTGACGATCCGAAGACATCGGACCAATGGCAGAGCGATTCTGTTTGATATTATTCCAGAACTCATCAGGACCCAATGCTTGGGGTAAAACACAGCCCGTGGAAATGATCGCGCAATCATCATCGTTGTAATTAAAAGTACTCATGCTCTCCGCCTTAAAAGAATTTGCAAGGGACGACCTACAAGTTGCAGTAATATAGTCATAATGAAATAGCTAAAAAGCATGACGATCCAGGGAAAAAAATACATCGCATAAGTCTTGCCCAGCAAGTAGACCGCAACCGGATAGGTGCTTAGAGCAAAGAGAAAATGGACGAAGTAGAACAACAAAAGACCTCGAGAGAGGTTTGCTATGATCTTGCTGTGCAATTCACGAGAGTCTAATATTAAAGTCAGGACTGAGAATATCAGAGAGTAAAAACAAAGTATTCCTATCATGACCATAGGCGGAGCCGCGAAGACTTTTGCGCTGAAATAGTGATTTTCAACCATCAAAGTGCGATAGTTTTCAAAGCCCCCCACTAAAAAGGTCGCGAAACCCAAAAAAGAAACCAAAGAAATTAACGAAAGGGCTTTGGACTTTATCTCTGAACGAAGACTGATATCAGTTAAAATAAAACCCACGCCTACAAGTGCATACCACGGAAACAGGGGCCACATATGGCCAATTGTCACGGGTAACTTAAAGAAGGCGGCAAAAGGAATCACTTCAGCAATTTTTTTGAAAAAGATTTGATGCCCGAAGTGACGCCAGATCAAAAAAGAAATGGTCGCTCCGATGGCGATACCCACTATCGGTTGCGCCACACGTTTTAGCACCATAAATTTTGGTGGTCGTGGCACAACTTTGAAAGTTATCCACAGTATAAAGGCTGTCGGACCGAGCAGCACCAGAATTCTAAAAATTATTTTGGATAGAAACAAAAGGGGCCCTAAAAGCTGAGCTCCAAAAGCTGACGAGAATAAGGCAGGGGCAACAGCACCCAAGACGAGGCTTAAGCCTGCAAAAAAATAGACTGAAGAGGTTCCCCACTTTATCATCAATGCAACGGTGATCACCAAACTGAGGGCGATAAAGTGCAGTACATCCCAGGTAAAGGACATTATCGAATGATAGGCGAGACCGTTTTTGATCGACTCGAGAACTATCAAGGCAAGGGCGATAACTAAAATTTCTTTAAAATCATAGTTCAAAACCTTTCCCGAGACATAAAACTTATCTAAGGCCGCACGAAGAGAGCTGCCGGCAAGGGCGGGCAAACAAATTGAAAAAAATCCGATGAGTAAATAAGAATTCTGAGCCATTTGAGAACCGGGCACCGGCTGGGCATAACTCAAGCCGCGCGATAAAAATATTCCGCTATGGACTAAGCACATGGCGATGGCACCCAGAAATTTAAATAAATCTAAGCCAGATATTCGAGTTGTATTCAAGTCAGCATCCAAGGGTAGGAGGTTGCGAAAAGTAAGCGAATCTTTAGAGCCTTTTTAAGAGGGAGTAGGCGTGTCGAAATGAGGTCTAAGTGATGGTGACTTTCCATGGGATCTTAGTTCCCCATGGGCCATTTTAATTGTCAACAGACATGACTCCTTGCGTATTCCTCCGTCACGATCTGCGGACGGCTTGTGAGTGGAAAGTGACTCTACGCGACTCAAACGGAGGCTGTTGCATTCAGAGGTCCAGTTGTGCTTTTGCCGATCTGTCAATTGACTGGTACCTGGGAGGCAAGATAAATTATCTTCCTGAGTCGGCGCTTGTTTTCGCTGCAAACAGGTCTGTTTGGATTTGAAGTTTCTATTTTCGAATTTGAGTCGATAAAATCGGCGTTGTGGAAGAAAGCTGAGTGCTGTGGCAATTTTGCTGAAAGAGAAAAGGGATGTTTGGGATCGCATTTTGGGACGAGCCTTTTCCAAGTCGGATACTCCCATGGTGCAGGAACTTTCGCTACTGAACTACAATACTATTTACCTTTCCGTGTGGTTTTCTTTGGATGGTAAGCAGCTTTTTTCTATTTCCTCGAATGGAGTTATAAAGGCATTTAAGTCTTTCTCTGAGTCGGACTGGCTAGAGAAATTGCTCGGACGCTTCACTGAGGCGCAAAAGAGCCCTTGGTTTATAGTGAATGGGGATACCGATCTTTTAAGTCGTCTGCAATTTACGCGTAAGGAACTCGCGCATCTTAAGGGAAAAGAAGTGGCGTTTTTCTTTTATGAACCCTTGTTTCAAAGAAGTTCTGAAAGCATCCGAGTGCCAGCATTTTATGGCATAGAGACTCCTGTTTGCTTTCCAGAGTTAATTTGGCTGGAAAAGTTTGTCGAGAATCATCAGCACCAGTTCTCGGTAACGGCCTCCGTTTGTGACTATAGGCTTGATGAGTACCTTGACAAAAAGAAGGCACACTCCAAAATACGAATTAGGACCTGGGATATTTTTGTTGCGGATCTTATGCAGAATTTTTCGGCGCAAGAATTCAAACGAGACCCTCTATTTCGTGAAAATGGTTATAAATTTCAGTCGAAAGTTGGAAAAAAGTTTATTTGCCCAAATTTTCGATATGAAGGGATCCGAGAGCTGATCACGGCTTGGTTGTTTGGCGCCGGTCTTTCCGCTCAAGGGCATATTAGTTTTTTCCATCGGCATCGGCGGGATCATTTTTTAAAGGATTTACCTTTTGATCCGTTAACTCTAACAGAGTGGTCTACAATTGATGCCGGTATCACTGCTGTTCAAAAGGCCCTGCCCTTAAAGATCGACACTGAGAATGATAGAACTTTTTTTCCCCATGAACAGGGGGTCCCCGACGCGGACGGATTCTCCAACAGGCGAAAGGAAGAAGGCTTTCATAAATGGTACGACGACTCATTCCTGGCTATTGTTAACGAGTCCCGTTTCGGTGTTCTTTGCGGTGGGATTAGTGAAAAGGTGATCACTCCAATTTTATACATGCGACCCTTTGTGGTTATTGGTGGCCCATTTACGTTGCGTTATTTGAGAGAGCTTGGATTTGAGACATTTTCTGATTATTGGGACGAGAGTTACGACGAGATTGTGGATCATAAAGACAGAGCACAAGCTGTACTACTTTTGCTTAGAAATATTTTATCCAAACCACTAGCGGACCTTCAAGTCTTGCTTCAAGAATTAGAGTCGATACTAGCTAGAAATCGCACACATTTTTTAGAACGGCTGCCTGTGCAAATGTTTGATGAACTCGGAAAAGATCGATCCAAGTATAGCTCGGGCCTAGTAAAGGACTCCAACTTAAGCGTGTGATTTACTCCGCCTAACAATCGCTGAGCTTAAATATCTATAATAGACAACAAAGCACCGGATGCTAGGGACTACACGGGTGTCAGTCGTTCCATCTTGAGGCAGACTTTACTGCAAACGAAAGGTGTCCTCTCGATTTTAACTTCAGAGGGGTGAGCTTTCGTCCGATGTATCATTATGATGATGAATAGATCTGGATTCAGTCTGGTGCAGGTTTTGGTTTCTATCGGGATTATGGGAATATTGTTGTTGGCGATGGTCTCTATGTTACAAACCCAACAAAAGGAACTTAGGTCGATTCGCCAAAAGCAAGAAGCCGTAGAGCTTAAAAGTACGATGCTTCAGCAAATGCTTAAATCAGATATCTGCACCTGGCAGCTTAAGGATAAAGTGATCGATGTGTCGTTGGTAACGACGGAGGCTTCTCCGAGTCCGACGGTTGTTGAGTTGAACGTGCTTCGACAAGGTCCTGACGTTTCTTCAGCAATGTTGGCCCAAGCGGGAGAAAAGCTTCCCTTTACAACAACGGGGATTCGGGTTGCAAGCATTTCGTTTCGTCACATCTTTGCAACCGGGAATGCCAATGAATACACCGGTGTTTTCGAAGTCAGTTTCGACGAAAGCTCTCTAGCGTATGCAATTCATCCTGTTCAGGTGCAACAAGTTATCAAGGTCGTAGGCACAGATCCTGGCAACGCAAAGCGGATTGAGAGTTGTGGTCCGGGCTCGAGCCTCCAGACAGGAGAAGAAGATCTCGACTCGGTTACTCCCTTTGACATACAATGTGAATATAGATGGGTGACATCGAACGGCTATGGTGGTCCCGCAACTTTTAAAGCATTACTGGTGACTGCAGATAGGCTTTGGTGGCGAGAGAGGGACTACGCTTCAACAATGATATATCGAACCAACAAAAAAGTGGCAGTAGGTCAATATAGCGGGACCATTACCAATATTTTCCGAGTCTGTCCTTAGGTATCACCAGCCCCCCCCCAAGTACGTTTTTTAAAAGACTTCAAAAAAAAAGGGAGGATCATGTCCTCCCTTTTTTTAGTATGTCTAACGAATGTTTGCAGAAATTTCTTTCATGCGTACATAGTGGTTGTAGAGTGCTGAATTGTAAGAGTGTCGATTGCGTTGACCATCATAGAAACGAACGAGTTCGAATCGTATGTTTGCATCCAGGAATCGAATCCGTTGGGCAATGTCACGTTCAGAAATCTCAATCGCCGTTGCCGTCAAAGTCTTAAATCCATTGTAAGGGCTAGAGTTGTAGGAGTGTTCATTCATTTTGGTATTAAACTTCTCGGCGTCCACGTCGATCTTAACAAAGGTTTTGCCAAGGCTTAAGGTCTCTCGCTGATAGAAGTTGGGAGCAAGGCGGAACAGTTTTTCCATAGCTCCCTTGTAAGCCTTGTAGGCAACGGAGTTGTAGGAATACGAATTCATTTTCGCAATATAGGTACCAGCCAGGGCCAAGAGCTCGTCATTGGTTTGGATCTCGCAATTCAAGGCAATATCCAGAGCACTCTCAAGGGCTCCAAAAACGGCGATACTCACTTTTGAATAGGTATTATAAGGAACCGAATTGTACGAAGAGGCATTCATTTTTTTAATAAACTGCGCCCCCAGTTTTTCTAGGTCGGCAATATGGACTCGCTGCATATCTCGAGACTGTGCCAGTATTGTCATCTTATCCCCGAGACGGATCATTTCATTTTTTGCCATATTGTATTCTGTCGAGTTGTAGCTTGCAGACGACATTCTGGTATTCCAGAGAGCGAGGTCATCGCTCAAACGCTCCAACAATTGGGGTGTGCGAGTATCACTTGCGCACTGACCATAACCATTTCCAGGGCGTTGGGGTCTGTTGGGGCGCTCGCGGCGACCTGGTCTTTCAGGAGTGGTCGCAGGCGGTGGCGGTAGAGGTAAATTGTCCAGAACGAGATGAGGGCGTCCTTCACCGGAGACTGCCGTTATTGCCATAGCAGCGTAACCGCCGTAGGATTCGGCACGAATGTCGATAGCAACAACCCGCTCACGAAGATTCAAGCGTTCTGAACGAAGTGTAACGTTGGTGTCTGCGACACGCAAATCGCGAAGTTCTCGGACAGAAATTCGTTCGCCCTGAACTGTGATAAGATTCGCTTCGTGAATTTTGAGACGTTGAGAGAGAACAAAAATCTCAATGCTCTCAAGTTGAAGTGGCTGAAGCAGGCTGGCGCGGTACCACTGGCCCTGGCTGCTGCGAGTGACTTCGTGGATTTCAACAGTTCCGTCTTGTAATTGAGCAGACTGTCCTTGTTCTGGATATCGTGGTGGGTTTGCAGCCCATGTGGGACTTGCGGATTGCATCAATCCGATTGCTACAACAGAGAGGATGATTTTTTGATTCATTTTGTACTCCATTTGAAAAATATAGAATGCGTCGGAATCTGGTCTTTTCAAATTCTATGCCGTGAATACGAGTGTCAAAATGAGCTCTTTATTGGATCAGAGGGTTCTCAAATCAATTTGGCTGGAAGAGGGGGACGCCCACTGACGAGTGTTTTTTCTAAGGTGAATGTTTTACCAACCGTGGGTCCTGCCTCTCCGGTTTTAGTTTTAAAAAAGGTCATGCTATTAAAAGGGCATATCGTCGAGTCTATCAGGTTTGTAACTCTTGACTCAGTCTGGCAGTTGAATAAATTAGAGATATCGCCTTGCTGGAAAACGGCAAATTTTTCTTAAATGTATGCGAATTTTTTTGAGGTTGAAATGTCCCTGTCAGAGTCCCTTTGCTCAAGTCAGCAGTTGATCATCCGTCAGCGTAAAGAGCTTTTTGAATTGTTCGGCTTTGAAACGCGCAATAAATATGAAATTTGTGATCAAAGTGGTCAGGTGATTGGATACTGTGCCGAACAACAAAAAGGATTCTTTGGGTTTCTTTTTAGGCAGTTTTTGGGGCATTGGCGCCCCTTCGTCCTTCATTTTTACAACAATCATCGGCAGGAAGTTTTTGTCGTAAAACATCCATTTCGGTTGTTCTTTCAGCGCTTGGAGGTCGGCACTCCACAAGGGGAGCATTTAGGGGCACTTCAGCAGCGCTTTGCGATTATCAGAAAAAAGTTCGACGTCCAAGATGCTCGAGGCAATACCGTTTTGAAGGTTCGCTCGGGATTCTTTCAATTTTGGACCTTTCCCTTTTTTAGAAAGGGTCGAGAACTCGCGGTTATTCGTAAAAAATGGTCTGGCGCATTGAAAGAGATTTTTTTAGACGCCGATAATTTCAGTATTGAATTTAAATCGCCGGAATTAACCCCAGCGGAGCGCACTCTTATTTTGGCCAGCAGTATTTTTATTGATTTGCAGTATTTTGAAAAGAAGGCGCAGTAAATTTGATGGTATTGGCAGCGGGAGATTTTTTCTGAATTTCAATTGCTGATCCCGAATACTAGATTCCGATAACCTGAATAAACGAGCGTTTTGAGGTTGTCGTATTGTCGCCTAGTTGGCCGTGGAAATTATAGCCACACGAGAAGACGACTCCATCGGAACGCAGTGCAATTGAGTGAGTATTGGCGGCGACAACTGCAATTATTTCGGAAATTCCAACGGCTTGAACAAAGGTCCTTCGAGAAGTCACAGAGTTGTCTCCTAATTGGCCATAGGAGTTTTGGCCGCACCCAAAGACGAGGCCATCGGCGCGAAGTGCGATTGTGTGGCCATCTCCACCAGAAATGGAAATGGCATTTGAAATGCCGACGGCTTGTACAAAGGTGGTCTTGTCGACAATAGTATTATCCCCAAGCTGTCCGCTTGAATTATACCCGCATCCAAATACAAGTCCGTCCGATCGCAGAGCAAAACTGTAGTTTCCTCCGGTGGAAATTGCGATTGCGTTTGAGATGCCAATGGCCTGTACGAATGTACTTTTATTGGCAACTGAATTATCACCCAACTGCCCACTAGTGTTTCCTCCGCAAGTAAAAATGAAACCATCGGAGCGAAGAGCCATGCTGGTATCTCCACCAGCTGAAACGGCGACTATATTAGAGAGTCCAATAGCTTGGATGAAAGTAGATTTACTTACAGTAGAGTTATCCCCTAACTGGCCTCTAAAGTTTCTACCACAACTGAAAACGAGACCATCGGATCTTAGAACTAAGCTGCCTTGCTCGCCAGCTGCTGCTGCTACTGCATTTGAAATTCCAACGGCTTGAACAAAGGTGTTTCGTTGAGTAACAGTGTTGTCTCCCAATCCTCCTGCTAAATTGACCCCACAAGAAAAGACCAATCCATCTGCGCGAATGACCACCATATGTTGAGCTGAAGTGCCGTTCGCGACAGCAGCGACATTCGAAATATTAACTGCCTGCACAAATGTTCTTCTTGTTGTGGTGGCATTAATTCCGAGTTGTCCATAAGCATTGTATCCACAAGCAAAAAGCAGCCCATCCGAACGAAGCGCAGTGATCTTGTTATAGCCACCAGTGATGGCGGAGATGCCAATTACGTTTGTCGTGGTTGCAATTGAAAGTTTCTGCCAGGTATTCGCAGCCCCCGTGGGTTCGCTGACTTTTTGCCACGTTTGAGCAACTGCCGGGTGAAGCTTCCCAAGCAGTGCCCCCAGAGCCCCAGATGCTCCTGCGAATTTAATGAATTTTCTGCGGTCCATACCCATACAATTATTTTAGCCTTTACGAGAGAATTGATCAATTAGAATGGTGAGTGCCGAAAATCAGTGCGTCTCATTTTAGAGCGCATCGAATGGTAAATATCCAGAACCTAGCCACCGAGGAGTCCGTTAGCTAGGGGTTCGATCTATAGGTTTAAAATTATATAGCTACGCTATTTTTTTCGCCACGAAGTAGATGATTTTGTGATAGCCAGCTCGAACGCGCCCAGCCAGCGGTGGCTATCGCGGGCGAACCGAGGACCTATTTCGTGTATAGATCTTTCCATCATCGTTATCGCGGATCACTAACATACCGCCTTGGAATATAGCCACGATAGTGCCTGGATACTCATTATTACTTAGGACTCTGTCGCCTTTGCAGAACGGCTTCGAGCATTGTGTTTCAAGCAGAAGTGCCGATTTACTACGCACATATTCTTTGCCGTCGTCGTCATCTCGGACCATGAGTTTTGTACCAATGACGCCTGAGATTTCCCCTAGATGTTTTTTGCTACTGAGAACGCGTGTGCCCACACAATAAGTTCCATCCGGAAGGCAATTAGCTAAGATAGCTACGGCACTACGAATGCGCGGGTATTCCTTGCCGTCATCGTTATCTCGAACCACGATTAAATCATTTGCGTAAACGTGCATAACGACGCCCGGATATTTATTACTGCTCACGACTTTCACGCCACTATAGTAGCGACCAGAGGAATCTGTCTTTACTTCTTTAGCGACCGTGCTTGTTAAGCGTTCATAAGTTTGGCCGTCATCATTGTCACGAATCCATACTTTTCCATTAACAACTGAACCGATGATGACTCCTGTGTATTTATTATTTGATAAAACACGGTCACCCGGGCGAAGGGGCGTGTCGCGATGAGCGGTCGGTTTTGTCGGTGGCGTCGCCGGTGTTTGCGGGCTTGCAGGATTAGGCGCATGAGGCGCTGTCGTTTGATTGGTTTCAGGTGTTTCTGATGTCACTACGCGTGCACGTGTTGCTTTCAAACGCGGATAACCGGCATCTGAAAGTGCGCTGAATAAAACTGTTGCTTCAGGGCCATAAGATTCAATGCGAACTTCAATTTTCTTAATGGATTCAGATAAATTTAAATTCTCTGAAAGATTGTTGCTGCCACTTTCTAAAATACCTGTTCGAGTCAGGTCGCGAACGCGGATGCGCTCACCTTGGGTCGTGATCAATGTGGTCTCAAGAACTTTCACGCGATTTCCATCAATTCGAATTTCCAGACGTAACAAAGGCAGTGCGTTTTGTAATTCGATTGAAAACAAATCACCACCCGTACGGCGGCTGATTTTTTCTAACATCGTCCAGCCTGTTTGCTGAGATTGAAGAGTTGGCGCAGAGGGAGTCGTCGGAGCGGTGCGCGCAGCCGGTGTTTGAGACTCTTGAGGTCGCATAGGGACGGGAGGTGTTTGGCCTTCTTCCAGATTTGGAAGGTCAACGATGACGTCTGCGTGAGCGAGGGGAACTTGCGCCAGTGATGACAACAAAAGAATGCCTGATACCAGATTTTTTCCCGTCGATTTCATAAACGTCTCCTCAGATAATTTTTCCATCCGGAGGCTTATCTACAAAAATCAATCCAAGGCGAGCTCAATTTTATAGAGAGGTAACAGTCAATAGATTAGACAGTCGCCGCTTTTAGGACGGTAGAACCTGAAGGGATTGGTGCGCGAGTCCAACAAGTAGAAGAACCGCACCAGAACATTCTCTCCACCTTGGAATCCACTTTATTTCGATCTCAGGCTATTATTCAAGTTGAATTTGATGAGATCGCCGAGCCT
>JBBKWD010000252.1:0-13764 GCA_037968775.1 Bdellovibrio sp. | reverse complement strand
GCTTTTCATCCGTATGAGAAACGTAGTTTCCGGCTGCCGTGATCACAAAGGCTTGTGACTCAGCAAAAGGCTTAATCAACGCAGCTTTAGCCTGAAGATCTTTGAGTGGAAGATCCACGCCAGCGACTCCCACAAACACTTTATCCATAAAAATCGGCACCACCGCTGAAGTCATCAAAACTTGCACACCATCAATGGGGTACAGATAAGGTTCAATCATGGTTTCTTTTTGTCTAGATTTTGGGACAAGATAGTAGTCACCATCCCCCGCCACGTCATACCCCAACAATGGGGTCAAAGTAGCCTGTCCTTTTTCCCAATTAAAATACGGCACAAAGCGACCCGTTTTATCGTGACCGCGCTGATTGATATAGAACTGATCGCGCCCGTCCCAGGAGTTCTCTTCCCAACCCGTCCACGTTCCAATCAAAGATGGATTTTTAATCAGCAACTCTTGCAAAGTTGAATTCACAAGTTCTCTTGAAGTTGTGCCGTTTTTCTTTTGAGCTTCTAGCTGATGCGCCATTGTTCGCGCGACATCAAGTCCCCGCTCAATTTCGATTCTCATTTCACTGGCCGAAGCGCGTGCCAAGGCCTTCGTTTCCTGGGCTGCAGTGCGCTCTGCATTGTCGTGACTTTTTTTCGCCATAATAAAGGTCATCGTTCCGACAACCCCCAGGGCAATCAGAATCACAGGAAATGCCAATTTAACTTGAATAGAATATTGTTTTTTCACCTAGGCCTCGTCTTCAAAATAGAGCTGATAACAACAGCTCTATTTCGGAAAGTAAGCCGAGGTCCTTAAGATGAAAATGCATCCCAAATTGAGAAAAGTGAAACCAGGCGGCCATTTAAACCCCCTGTCGAAAAAATTTGTTTATCCTTTTTCTTGCTGTGAAAGTGTCGAGTAGAAAACCTCGATCAAAGCCTTGCTCTCTGAAGAGCGCTTATAATAGAACATCAAATCGATCTCATAATGGAGGTCTTTTACATACACCCGCTTCAGGCGGCCCGAACGAACTTGTTTTTTTATAGAGTGCGCCGGCAAAAATCCCCAGCCCAACCCAGCTTCGATCACCCGCTTCAGGGTTCCCACGTTAGCGGACTCGAAGATTGAATTCACATTAACGTTTTGATTTGTCAGCTTTTCCTGCAATGTTTTATTAAATCCCGGGAATTCGTCTGTGAAGTTCACTAATGGAAAGGTCGCTAAATCTTTGGTGGTAATTTGTTGAGGCATTTTTTCATCTTTGTTGGCACCAACCAGCCACATCTCTTCTTTCGCCAAAAACTTTTGTTCACAATTTTCCAGCTCGGACGAAAATTCTGTTTTCACATCTGGAATTATCAAAATATCATACATAGACTTTTTGAAGCCTTTTATCAGCTCTTCGCCCCGGCCATAATCAATCGTCAGTTTCAACTCCGGGTTATGACGCATCAATCTGCCCACGATCGGACTCATGATATGCAAGCCAATTGAATTCAAACTGCCAATACGGATCTGTCCTCTGATCTGATTCCCGATAGTTTTAATGGCGATCTCTGCCTGCTGGGTCAGATGAATGATCTTTTTAGCATACTCATACAAGACCTCTCCCTGTGGAGTTGCCCGAATTGAACGAACACCGCGAACCAAGAGCTCAACTCCTAGATCTTCCTCTAGGTTACGGATCTGCTGACTGACCGCTGGCTGAGTCAGATAAAGCTTGTCTGCGGCAGCTGTCATGCTGCCTTCACTCATCACCGTTACAAATGTTGTCAGCTGATAGATATTCTTCACAAGAATTTTCTCCTTTGCCCTTTGATTGAAGGGCAAATTGTTATTATACTGGGTGCATTCAACAAGATTGAGGTCAGCATGAAGCGTTCCTTGTTTTTATCACTTTCCATTATTCTACTCAGTTTTACCGCTCAAGCAAAAGTCTTTCGTAATGCCTATATTGCTTTTGAAATGCCCGAAACCTGGAAGTGCAATCTTGAGCAGACTGAATGGGTTTGCCGGAGTGAACAGAGCAAAGAATCAAAAGAAGCCATCATCATTCTGACGGCAAAAGAAGTGGGCCCAACGGACTCCTTCCCGCTTTACGAATCACACTTGAATGCTCCGATTTCCCTTATGAGCCGCTCTGGCAGTGCTTCCCAATCAAAAATTGTCTATAAAGCGAAGACTGTCCAAATCAATGAACAGCCTTGGATCGACTCCCTTCACTTAGGGGCGGAAGTACCGAACTACTTCACTCGTTACCTTGCAACTATCAAGGATCGAATTGCTATTTTAGTTACATTCAGTGCGCACAAGCAATTCTATACAAAGTACAGTCAGGACTTCTTCAAGGCTGTCATGAGCCTCCGAGTTATTGCCTCCAAGAATCTTCTCTCTAAGCCCGACCTTGGTCCTATTCGCCCCGGTTCGGAAACACTTGGCGGCACGATCGGATCTGCCATGCCAATGGATATGATACAAAATGACGGCACCGGCGAAGCCAAGGGATCTAAAAAAGGGCTTCTCTTGGGCGGCGCTCTTTTACTCGCGGCTATCGGCGTCTATATTTTCATGAAAGCCCGTAAACGCCGCAAATAAGTTTCAATTCCAGCCAGAGAGTTTAGTATCCCGTTCTAAACTCTCTCTAAACACTCGCAGCTTCTTTAGACGTCCTTACTATTCAGGACACCTACGACTTCATCTTCACTCATTCCACAACGACTCATCTTGGCCGCCGCAGACAAAATCTCTTCATCAGTTGCATACCGAGCAACAGTGATCTTGCAAGAGTCTTTCGGAGTCTCAGGATAACCTCCAGCCTCTGTCCCGTCAGGAGCCTCGCCGCCGAAGCGCACCAACCCTAAGGCTTCTCCACCGTTGGATTGTACTTCTTAAATTGCGGAACAATACTGGGATCCCCATAGACCACCACTTTCAAATTCGCAGGATTCACGAGCTTCCGAATTGCCCGATCCGAATGCTTACGAGAAATATCTTCGACATTTTTATTAAAGTTCGTCAAATACTCGACTGGGATTCCATAAAAATCTAACATCAAAAGATTGAATGCCAAACGATCGGCCGTTTCAATAGCGCGAGGAAACTGCCCCATCAACTGACTTCGGGCCGCATCAACCTCTTTATCGGTGGCTCCCTCTTTTAGGTATTGATTCAATACGCCCAAAGCTTCATCCAAAGTTTTACCGGCTGTCTCGTTTTTCGTAAAGGTGCTAATTCCAAAGATTCCTTTATCTTGTTGCGCTTCAATAAAGGAAGAAATCGAATAGGTCAGGCCCAAATCATCGCGAACCTTTTGATTCAAGCGACTGGCAAAACTACCGCCTAAAATTTCATTGGCCACACGCAAATTCAAATAGTCTGGATCTTTACGATTGATACCCATTTGCGCGATACGAATTTGAGTTTGTTGCAAACCCTTCTTAACAATTAACTTAACTTGAATGCCTTCGATAGCTGGCGGCGCCTCCACCTTGCTCGCAGCGATACTTCGCTTAGTCCACATTGCAAAGGACTCTTGAACTTTCTTTTCAAATTCTGGGCTGTAATTGCCAACGACCGCAAGTGAAGCATTATTCGGTCGGTAATATGCTAGGTAGTGCTTGATGATATCCTGCTTACGAATTTGGCTCAGAGTCTCTTTTGTTCCGATGGCATCTCGACCGTAGGAATGGCTACCGAAAAGGAACTCATCCATTTTATCCTCCACATAGGCCGATGGATTATCAACTTTCTTTTGCACGGACGCCAATAATTGTGACCTCATGCGATTGACTTCTTTGTCTTGGAAGGCCGGATTCATGATCACATCCGTGAAAAGGCTCAAGAGTTGATCCGCACTCATCGAAAGTGAATCGGAATAAATTGTGGTGAAATCATAACCCGCATTGATATCTAAGGAGCTGCCCAACTGACCAAAATCATCAGCAATCTGAACCGAATTTCTTTGTTGTGTCCCCTGCTCTAAAAGATAGGCCGTAATAGCATTCAGCCCGGCCAGCCGGAGAGGCTCGGGGTGGTTTCCAACTTTCATCAACATGGTCAAACTGACTCTTGGTAAAGTGGTATCCTTAACGTAAATAATTTTTAAGCCATTTTCTAAAATCACTTCTTTGTATGGCTGCAACTGAAAGGATCCCTCGCCTCTACTAATATAGTCGCTGCCGGCTTCATTCTTTTTTGAAGAACTCGAGCAAGAAATCAACTGAGCGCTTAAAATCGTACAAACGGAAATAAGGATGATTTTCTTCATGATGCTAATCCTTCTTCGCTTTCGGAATTAACGAAATAATTGAACGCTGAGTCTGCTGTGTATACTTGTTAGCAACCTTTTGAATTTCTGCTGCGGTGACCGCTTGATATTTCTCAAGATCAGTAAAAAGACTTTCATAGCTGCCTGTCTGAATTTCGTTCACCGCCAAGGCACGAGCTTTTCCATCCATCGTCTTCAAGCTGTCGACCAAACCCTTCATGACTTGAATTTTGGCCTTTTCAAGCTCAAGCGGCGTCACTGGCTTGGCGCGCATTCTCCAAATTTCGTTATAGACAATGTCGACCGCTTCATTTGTTGGTAAACCGGGCTTCAAATTCACACCGACAGCGAAAACTCCATAATCTTTCATCGAATAGTTGTAAGAGTAGGCCGATGTTGCAATTTGCTTTTGATAAACTAGCTTCCGGTGCAAACGACTGGAAGTACCATTCCCCAAAATGTTTGTGAGTAAATCTAAAGCATACATCTCTGGCTCGCCTTGGCGAGGGCTTCGGTAGGCCACAACGAATGAACTATTTTGAACGTCTTTTTTTAGAACGGCGTTTTGTTGGGCTAATTGAGATTTTTCTTTCTCATAGTCTCGTGTTGGTAACGGGCGCGACGGCAAATTGCCATAGTACTTTTCAATCAAACTCTTAGCTTTTGCAGTTTTAAAATCACCGACGAGAACTAGAACTGCATTATTGGGAACATAAAAAGTCGTATAGAAATATCGCAATTTTTCGGCGTCATAATCCGCAATGTCCTTCATGTGGCCAATCACCGGCCATTTATAAGAATGCGTTTTAAAGACCGTGCTCATCATCAGCTCTCGCAACAAACCCATAGGATTGTTGTCGACCCGCCAGCGACGTTCTTCTTTCACAACTTCTTTCTCACTTTTGAGATCTTCGGGATTGAGGGCCAGAGTGCTCATGCGATCGACTTCCATGTCCATAACCATCTCAAGCTTTGAACTCGGCAAGTTTTCATAAAATCCCGTATAATCATTTGTCGTGAAGGCATTGTTCACAATTCCATTTTCGTGAAAAATTCGATCGAAGGACTTTCCATCAAATTTTTTAGCACCTTTGAACATCATATGCTCCAGCATATGCGCAGCACCGGTGACGCCCGGGCTTTCATCTCTGGAGCCCACTCGATACCAAGTGTGATACGAAACCATCGGAACAGCGTGATCTTCCACCAGAAGAACCGTCAGGCCATTTTCTAAAGTGAACTTCGTAACCGGCAAAGATATTTTAGGAGCTGGTGCCACCCAACCTTTTATGGCTCCTACGATATCCGCTTTTTCTGTAGAGGGCGCGCCTGGTTTGGGCGGCAGGGGGTCCACGGCGAACGCATTCAGACTGAGGCAGAGCCCCGCGACGAGAAAGATTATTTTCATCATTTGCCAATCCTTAGCTAGAGATAGAAAACTAACACCCTCTTAGTCTGAAATTCATCCCTGAGACTGACAACCTTTAGAAATACAATAGGACTTTTGTCGTCCACTTCCTGGACGAGGCCTCTCTGCTCGAATTTGAATTATTATGGTTCTTAGAGCGGAAAATGACTCAATAAGTGACTTTATAAGTGATTATAAGTGACTTATTGTCCTGCTAGTCCCATTAAAAAAGACCTCTTGGTAACTAGAGGCCTTGCCTGCAGCTGAATGACTAATTCGCTGCCCCCTTACTGGACGACGAAATCAGAGAAGAACACATCCTTGACGATGCCGCGACGAAGGATCGTATTGATCTCCATGGCGATTTTATCCTTCAGGAAGAGCTTTCCTTGAATAGACTCTAAATCCGAGAATGCTTTTTCATTAAGGACCCGTACAATGCGATCACGAGCTTTGGCGCGATTATCAGGCTCCATGACCTCTTCAAAACCATCTTTAGCCAACATGCGTAAATTAACCTCTAAACGAATAGTACGTTTAGGTTCTCCCCCCAAATTGACCGTAAACTTATCCATTGTATAAATAAGAGGTCCCGCATCTTCAGCCTCTGCTAGAGACGAGAGCTCCCCTTGTGCGTCCTCTTCGCTGATCGAGGGGTTGTGCCACCCAATCGTAGAGGCATAGACGAGATAGACGCCTAATCCCATAACAGATAGATTCACCAGCGCGAATATCCCCTGAAGGATCATCCCTAGGTTTTTTGGTTTTTGTGGGGCCTGTGCTTCTTTTGCTTCTGCCATTGATGACCTCTTCTCCATCAAACTATCGGATTAATGGCCTAAGGTCTTAAGATGAAAGACCTTATTTTTTGCAAGAGAATTCTGCTGGAAATGTCTAAGCTCTATACACTTTGCCCCAAAGACTTGACAACTTTAGAGGTTCTTCCGACATAATGACATATGGATTTTTTCGTCAAGATTTGCACAATACTACTTATGACAATCCCCTCGTGGGCAGAGAGTGATTTAGCAGCTAAATCTCAAAATGATTCTGTAGATATTTTGCCAGCTAGCTTGCTGCAAATCTCGGAAACTGATGCGTTCTCTCGATTTGTCCTATTAGTAGACAAAGAAAAACGCAAACTTTCGGTTTTCGAAAGAAATGGCGAAGTCATCAAGTTGGTCGAAGATTTTCCCGCGGATATTGGCAAAACAGGTGGCAACAAGACTAAAAGAGACGACCATAAAACGCCTGAAGGCATTTATTTTTTAGAGCATAAATTAGCTCAGCCGGAAATCCCCTTTAATCTTTATGGTGCTTTGGCCTTTACGACAAACTACCCGAACCTCTTTGATAAACGCGAAAACAAAACAGGTTCAGGAATTTGGCTGCACGCCGTTCCTGATACCGTGCCTTTAACTCGTGGTTCACGAGGCTGCGTGGTTGTTCGCAACAACGTGATCAAAAAACTAAGTGAGTTCATCAAGCTTAAAGAGACACCCATTTTGATCTTTGATCATGTGGACTATATCACTAAGGATGAACACGATAAGCGTCGCCAAGGCTTGACTGATTTCGTCGAAAAATGGCGCCAGGCATGGGAACAACAAGACGTCGATAAGTATATGACTTTCTATGATACTGGCTTTAAGGCACCCGGCTTTAACTTTGCGTCTTGGAAGACCCATAAGGCCAACCTCAAGAAACAATACGAGTTTATAAAAGTTCACCTGTCGCAGCCTTATATCGTGCAACACAACGAACAGCTGTTAGTTAAAACTTTGCAGCGCTATGAATCCGACAAGCATGTGGACTACGGTGTAAAGACCATCTATGCGCTGAAAAGCGGTGATACTTATAAAATCATTCGTGAAGAGTGGACTCCCTTTAATCGGAAAGAAGTCACGGCAGCCATTGCCCGTGAAAGTGGGATGACAGCGCAGAATAACCAAGTTCAGTAATTGAGTCTGATAAATACTTGAAGGCTCCAAATAAAAAAACCTAGCTTGAAGCTAGGTTTTTTTATTAAAATATTCTGTTCAAGTTCTAATCGTATCCAAGATCCGATTAAATTCAAAATCAGAACAACTCGTAAGAACTAGTGTGAATCTTCTGATGAATGATTCTTATTGTCGATCGTGAAAGTGATCGCGTTGTGAGCTTGATCTGGAAGCTGCTCAAGATGTTTCTGCCACTCTTCTTTCGTGACTTCACCAACTACGGTAATATCTCTGTCAGCCAATCTAGTATCGAACTTCAAATTCTTATTTGCTTTAGCCAAAGACATGGTCTCTCCTTGTGTTAGCGGTGCCGAGAGTATAGCTAAGAAACTGGCCCAAGTCCAGTCATGTCTACTTCAATGGCGCTGGTTCTGAGCCAGCAAGGGCCCCACTAGTTCCAATACTTTGGCGGCTTCTCTGACTTTTCATTATCGACGACCAAACGCAAATTACGGCCTTTGGACTTCGATTTCTTGCGCAATTCGCTCGTATTTTGCCAATCCTTGAACTTAAGACAGATAAAACCCGTCACCAGACCACCCAAATGAGACAAATATGAGGTCTCACTGCCACTAACACTGGAAGTCATAAGGGAGGCCAACTGCACCACACCCATGATCGTCACAAACCATTTGGTCTTCATAGGAAAGAGCATGAAAAAATAGACAATGCGCTCGCCAAAGATCATCCCTTGAGCCAATAAGAGACCAAAGATCGCACCTGAGGCACCTACGACGGGTATCACCATTGCCATTTGAGAGCCCGAGCTCAAGGCGTAAATCCACACACCCAGGCAATACAATATGCCGGCGCCTACTCCACACACTAAATAATAGAATAAAAAGAACTTCGAACCCCAACGCTGTTCTAATTCAGCTCCAAAGAACCACAACATCAGCATATTGAACAATATATGGGTGACCTGCAACGAGTGCAGGAACATATAGGAAAACACCTGCCAAATTTGAAACTCAAAAAGGACCTTCCCTGGGAACAATCCGAATAAGGACGTAAAGGGAATACGCAAAAAGCCTTCCATGATAACTTGGAAGACAAACCAAACTGCCACATTTATTATTAACAACCACTTCACAACCGGAGTCATCGGGGCCGTCACAAAACTCACGCCTCTATTCATATCTTTTTAAAATACTCCAAAAGCCTCTCATAGGTCTGCTCAAGACTTTCAACCAAGACCTTTGTCTCGGCAATAAGAGGGAAGAAATTCACATCTCCAGACCAACGTGGGATCAAGTGATAGTGAATATGGTCTGGAATGCCCGCCCCAGCGACGGCTCCATGATTCAAGCCCACATTAATACCACCAGGAGAATACACATCATTCAGCATCCGCATCGTCAGACGAACCGTATCTTGTAAATCACGGAACTCGTCTTCTCTAAGCTTTAACAAATCACCACAATGACGACGAGGTAAAACTAAAACATGACCACTGTTATAAGGAAATTTATTAATGACCACCATCGAGTGTTTCGTCTGATAGACACAAAGAGTTGGGAAGTCGATCCCCGCTTTCGCCGCCAAACAAAAAACACAGCCCTCAGGCTTTATCAATTTACGAACATACTTCAGTCGATCCGGACGAAAGAGGACATCTCTTTCAAGCGGCCATACGTCTTTAGCAATCTTTAAAAAAGCGGACGTGACCTTAACAGCCTTCTGCTTTCCTGCGGGCTTAAAGGACTTTTGAGTCTTCGAAGCTAGCTTTGATTTTTTTGCCGGACTTTTCTTTTTGGCCATTAATATTCAAACTTTCTGGGCCTAGTTCCATGAACCTGGCAAAAGATAAAGAGGCTTGTTTAAAAATTCTGCTCGTAAAATATATTTTACAGCGGCCTCAATGTTCAAATTTTTGGACGAGCCTTTTAGGGCATCTGCGTAATCCGCCAAAGAGTTCAATTCGTCCTCGGTCTCGGACCCACCAAGATCAAAAATACTCATACGCTTTTTAGGAATCTCGAAAACTTCGAAGTTGTCACCTAAACCTGCCGCCTCTGCAGCAATTTTAACGGCATCGTCATAGAATCCCACTTGATCCGCAAATCCCATCTTCACTGCTGTGTCACCTGTAAAGACACGTCCATCGGCGTACTCTGTCACGACAGCTTCTGAGAGTTTACGCTCTGTCATCACTGTGCCCTTGAACTGAGCATAGACTTCGTTGATCATCTCTTGAAAAAGAGTCTTTTCATCTTCGCGCATAGAACGATACTCAGCACCGGAATCTTTGAACTTTCCAGAGGTGATCGAATAGCGAGAAACTTTGGCCCAATCATAAAGTTTTTCAAGATTTGCAAACTCCATGATCACACCGATCGAGCCCACTAATGAACCAGGGGCTACGATGATTTTATCACAGGCAACGGCGGCATAATAAGCTCCACTCGCCATCACTCCGGTGCTTAAACAAATCACGGGTTTTTTAAATTTTTCACGAACTTGCTTGAGCTCGTGGAAAATTTCTTGTGACGGGCCGACGGCTCCTCCTGGTGAATTGATATTCACCAGGATCGCTTTGACTCTGTCATTTTCACGGTACTTTTTAAGATTCTTGATGAATTTCTTGCCGTTCAAAATCACACCATTCATTTCAAGCTGAAGGATGGTGTTTTTTGCAGTGACCTTTTCTTCGGTGTCGTTGCCAAAGAATCCGCCGCCAACTTTAAGAAGGGCCGCAAGACCAATGAAAACCAGAATAACAACAACGAACTTTTTAAAAAAACTACCCTTCATCGAGTGCTCCCACGTATTTTCCAAAGCGTCTCTCGTTCGCGGGCATCTGTCATGACGCGAGGGTTAAACCAAAGCCCACTCCCCCCAAATACCCTGCAATCCCGAGAGTACCCTCTCGGGATTCACCAACGAGCCTGAGTATGAGGAAATATGCCAAACACCACTCGAGGCGGTCGCTCCCAAAGACCTCGCGCAGAGGAATCATTTTTTACGCCCCGAGGTCTGGGTTTCTAGCAATGGGAACTCCGTTTTCGTTTCTGTCTTTCCCTTGATGTTGTTTCATCGCCTCAAACGGCAGTCCCGAGAGAGTACTCTCGCGACTCCAGGGTATTGGCTGAGCTTCTGTAGGGTTTTGTAGAATCTCAGCTACCCTGCTTTCCCGAAAACTTCAGCCCCGCCAGGGGTGAGGCCATGGATGGCCGAATTTTCGGGAAACAAAGGCAGGAGGCCTGCTTCCCCCCGTGCGAAGGAAAGGCATCCTGCCCATTAAAGAGTGCATCTTGAGATTTAGGCAAAAAAAAGCCCACGGTATTATCCGTGGGCTTTTTGATGAATGACATCATTCGTTCAATCTAGAGACTCAATTAGTTCTGGTCTTCAGACTTTACGTTTTTCAACTGCTCAGCGAAAAGATCACCTAGAGTTGATTTAGAAGTCGCAGTTGCTTTCTTAACGTAGTCTTCAACGTCCGCTTTTGATTCACGAAGTTTAACTAGTTTAGAAGAAAGACCGATCTTACGAGCATCTTTGTCGATAGAGATCACTTCAGCTTTAACAACGCCACCTGGCTTGATGAAATCTTCAACAGTGTTGATTTTTTCAGTTGTTAGCTCAGAGATGTGGATCAAACCTTCGATGTCAGACTCAAGCTCAACGAATGCTCCGAAATCTGCTGTCTTAGTTACTTTCACATCGTGCTGAGTACCGATTGCGTACTTAGACTCAATGTTTGACCAAGGGTCAGACTCAAGCTGTTTGATACCCAATGAGAATCTTTCGTTCTCGATATCAACGCCCAATACAACCGCACGAACTTTTTGTCCTTTAGCGAACATTTCATTCGGGTGGTTAACACGTTTAGTCCAAGAGAAGTCAGAGATATGAACAAGTCCATCAATGCCTTCTTCGATACCAACGAACACGCCGAAATCAGTTACTGATTTCACTTCGCCTTCGATGATAGTTCCTGGTGCGTAAGACTCTTTCAATTCAACCCATGGGTTGGCTTGAAGTTGCTTCATGCCCAAGCTGATACGACGGTTTTCAGTGTCAACTTCTAGAACAACTACTTGAACTTCGTCGCCTACGTTAACTACTTGAGAAGGGTGCTTCACACGTTTTGTCCAAGACATTTCAGAAACGTGGATCAAGCCTTCAATGCCTTCGCCCAATTCAACGAATGCACCGTATTCTGCCAAAGAAACAACTTTTCCAGAAAGCTTAGTGCCTGATGGATAAGAAGCTTTAACGGATTCCCAAGGATCAGAAGTCAATTGCTTCATACCCAAAGATACGCGCTCTTTTTCTTTGTCATACTTAAGAACTTTAACTTGGATTTCATCGCCAACATTCAACATTTCTGAAGGATGCTTTACGCGGCCCCAAGACATGTCTGTGATGTGCAACAATCCATCCATGCCACCAAGATCGATGAACGCACCGTAATCAGTGATGTTCTTAACGATACCAGTAACCTGGGAACCTTCAGCCATAGTGTCCAACGTTTGTGAACGGAGGCTGTCACGCTCTTCTTCAAGAAGCGCACGGCGAGAAAGTACAATGTTGCCACGCTTTTTGTTGAATTTGATAACTTTGAATTTGAATTTTTTGCCGAGGTAAACGTCCATGTTACGAACAGGACGAAGATCGATTTGTGATCCAGGCAAGAATGCTTTAACGCCGATATCAACGCTCAAACCGCCTTTAACTTTAGCAACAACAGTTCCTTCGATCACTTCTTCGTTCTCAGCTGCCTTAGAGATGTCAGTCCATGCACGAAGCATGTCAGCTTTGTCTTTAGAAAGTACGATCATACCGTTTTCGTTTTCGATACGGTCTATAAGAACTTCTACTTTGTCTCCAGCTTTTACTTCGCGGACGCCGTCAACAATACGGAATTCGTTAATCGCGATCAAACCTTCAGACTTGTAGTTAATGTCAACGAGAGCATAGTCAGATTGAACTTCGACTACGGTTCCAGTGACAACATCGCCTACTTTGAAATCCTGTTCCTTCATTGATGCTTCGAATAGAGAATCGAAGTCATTTTTTGCAGTTTTCTTTTCTCCGTATAGTCCTGGGTTCGATGGAACCGAAGAATCTTCCGCATCCAAGAATGCTAGAACTTTTTGTTTTTCAAGTTCGGCCTTGTTTAATTGTTTTGTCATATCGCTTTTGTAAACCTCCAACGTAGTAAAACCTCTTGGGTTCTACCCGTCACCTTTCTTCACCTCATTGGGCGAAACACTGGTTTAGCGACCTAAGGCCCTGTAAGTCAAAGGTTTTACGCAGAGAATCAGCCTTTTCGCGGTCCTGTGTTATGGCTCTTAACAAAGGGTTTTTTTACCTATCCAAGAGGGCTTCATTTAACAGATAAGTT
This sequence comes from Bdellovibrio sp., assembly GCA_037968775.1. GTDB lineage: Bacteria > Bdellovibrionota > Bdellovibrionia > Bdellovibrionales > Bdellovibrionaceae > Bdellovibrio. Next base: position 747 of record JBBKWD010000252.1, on the reverse strand, counting down.
TCAATGACTTAGAGGAGCCCCACCAGATGAGGGCATGAATCGCGCACAGACGGGATATAAAAATTTAAAAAGCTTTTCTGCAGGCCGCTTGCAGTCGAAGTCCTTCAATCCAGGCCTCTGGCGCTGCCAGTGCGGATCGCAGGTCCCAAAGAATGGCGGATTTATCTTTGATTGAAAGCTCGCAAAACCCTGCCTCGACATAACAAGAAACATGACTTTCCATTGCGGCCTTGCGCACCTGGGGGCAGGCAATTTCTGTTGATATTTCTTCGGCCCGCACCTGCAAACAACGACGGTTCGAGCGCAACCACTCTTGAGCTTCCAGAGAAAACTTTTGCTCGCTGTTCAGAAATTTTTGGCAAAAGCGATAGCCCCAACCGATCCAGTAGCCCTGACTGCCACAAGGATTGTGAGCTTCCGCACATTGATAGTAATTACAGGAAGAGTAGCTGCTGGGGCAGTCAGCCAAAACCGACGAAGGGGCAAAGGCAGATCCGAATACAAGAGTCGAAACAATAAGAGCTTTCATTGGCGGCAAACCTACCAAGGTGGCTACCGCCTGTCCACTGACCTTATCAAATGAGGAAAGTTTTCAACCGAGACTGTTTTGAGGTCCTATTCCAATTGAGCTTCACATCGTGACATCTCGCTGAGCAGCTCTTCTTCTTTTTCATAAATTTTGCGTTTCTTAGCTTCCAGATCGCGAATTTTATCTCGCAACTTAGATTCATCTAAAGCGACAAGTTG